>JAVVFD010000199.1:0-2738 GCA_032250935.1 bacterium | reverse complement strand
GAGCACAAAATATCTCTATTGTTTAAGGTGTTTATCTTGCTTTGTCTATAAAAAAACATTTGTTGTCTTTTCTCTGTGTCTCCGTGTCTCTGTGGTAAAAAATACGCTTTCAACTAAAATACGAAAGAACCAAAAATTACTAAATACAGACATTGAAAGGCTATAGGACGACATCACGTCAGCGGGACAGGGGCGATCTTTTAAGGTTCAGACCTGTCGCCTTTCTGCTTGCCTCGCCTGCCTTTGTCACCTCCCTTCAGATTGTCACAGTGGCCCTTTTCATCGCAGCCATAGTAAAGGGGTTCAGCCTTCCCAGCAAAGATGAAAACCTTTTCACCACGGGTCTTTTCTGGGGTCTTTTCTGGCCTTTTTTTATCTTTATTTTCACCCCTCTCTTCGGCAAGGTATTCTGCGGCATCTGCCCCCACCGGCTTATTATATTCTCCCTGGGGGGCAGATTCGGCCTCGGAAAAAAGGCGCCCAAATGGATAACATCGGGCTACCTCTCACTTGCCATAGTCCTTCTTTTTTACTGGCTGCCCGTCTACGCATCTCCAGGCATATTCCACTCCCCCTTAAATACGGCTATTTATTTCTCCATCTTTACACTTATTGCCATCCTGTTCTCTCTATATTACGCCCCCAAGAGCTGGTGCAAAGGCGTATGCCCCGTTGCGCTGCCTACAAATTTAGTCGCCAAAGTGGCCTTTATCGGAATAAGAACTTATAAGGAAGGATGCAACAGTTGCAAGAAGGCTACCTGCTTTACCGGGAGGGACGGGATTGAAGGCTGCCCTCACGGAATAAACCCGTCCCTGCTTACAAACAACGCCGACTGCACTCTCTGCATGAAATGCATACCCGCCTGTTCCCACGATGCGATAAGGCTTGGTACCGTTCGTCCATTTGATGACTTCAAAAACAAAAGGCGCAAACAGGATATGCCGGGGGCGCTGGGCACGATTTTACTGTTCGGCGCACTTACCCTGACAATGCAGCTCTATAACGGCATATACAAAGGGGTTATGAAAGAGAACTTTCCGCTGGCCAGGCTTGCCGCATATTTCCGGCCATGGCTTGATTTCGCCATATCCGGGGAGGGACTCATAGCCCTTACATCATTCCTCTTCAGCCTCTCTTTTATTCTCAGCTACTATCTCCTCTTCTCCTTTCTTGCAGGAAGAAAGACAGGAAAAGGAACGGCAGAGCTCTTTGAACTTTTTGCATGGACGCTTCTTCCCGTCTTTGCCCTTTCGAGCTTTTCCCAGATGGGCGAGTTTTTTTCCTTCCGGTATTATCCGATGATGGCTGATGCCTTTTTCGACCTTTTCGGCCTGGCAAAAAAAGCCCTGCCTCTTGCCCCAATGAATTCGATCTGGCTGTCAGGCTTTAAGCTCATAGCCATTGCCGGCTCTCTCTGGTCTATGGTTTTTGCTTGGCGGGCAAGCGGTACTCTTTCGGAAATCAAATCAACAAGGATCATGATATCCCTGCCTTTCTGGCTTCTCTACCTTTTTATTATGAGCGGTTTCATAGCGCACATGATAGTTATGATCTACCTCGACATACCCGAAGTGACAGGGCCGAGACACTAAATAACATATAAAGGATATCTCTAAAAATATGTCATGCTCGGCTTGAAAGTTTATCCCGTACTACGGGGGGGGCATCCAGATGTTTGATATGACTAGATTCCCGCCGGAGTTCATCCCGTACCTGATACGGGGCGGGAATGGCAAAAATACAACCATTAGAGCTTACCTAAAGGATGAAACTCATATGCCTGAACAATGGACCATTCTTAAACTGATAAAATGGACAGCCGACTACCTTTCAAAGAAAGGAATCCACACAGCTCGCCTCGATGCCGAGTTGATGCTGGCATATCTCTTAAAAACGGACAGGACCCGTCTATATATGAATTTTGATCAACCCTTAAATAAAGATGAACTGAGCAGCTTCAAAAAACTGCTCGAAAGAAGGGCAAGACATGAGCCGTTGCAATATATCACCGCTTGTCAGGAGTTCTGGTCTCTGCCTTTCAAGGTGTCCCCGTCTGTCTTGATACCAAGGCCGGAGACGGAGCTTCTTGTTGAAGAGAGCATCAGGGAGCTGGGCAAAAGTTTTCCGGAAGGCGAATCGATAGAGATTCTGGACATAGGAACCGGGAGCGGCGCCCTTGCTGCGGCGCTGGCAAGCGAAATAAAAGGGGTGAAGGTTACAGGGGTGGATATCTCCCATGAGGCTGCAAAGATTGCGAGAGAGAATATTGAGACCAACAAGCTTTCATCATCGGTAATCATTCTGGAGGGAGACCTCTTTGAACCTGTGAAAGATAAAAACTTCCACCTCATAGTCTCCAACCCCCCATACATACCCCACGGGGACCTGAAAAGTCTTCAGCCCGAAGTAGCCGGATTTGAGCCTTTATCAGCCCTTGATGGAGGAGGTGACGGTCTTGACTACTACCGCCGCATCATACCTGAATCATCAAAACATCTTGTCCCGGGGGGCTGGCTCATGCTGGAACATGGCATAGGGCAGTCCGGTGAAATCATTTCAATATTCAAAGAGACAGGCGTTTTCGCGGATATTGAATCTATCAACGATTTTGCAGGGATAGACAGGGTTGTTAAAGGGAGGCTAAAAGAGTAAAAATTAAGAGGGTGTAAAATAATCTGTGTAAATGGGATCAGAAAAGTATAATCAAAACCATTTATACGGAGGAAGAAATGACA
>JAVVFD010000198.1:0-2749 GCA_032250935.1 bacterium | reverse complement strand
GGCTCGTCAACCAAACCTTAATTTGAGGTCGTGATTTTATCTCATTTTATTACATGCCACAACTTTTGAACGTTACCTATATATTAGGAAATAGATCCTCCCTCAATTGAACAGGAGAGAGGGGCAAGGCATGATCAATCCCAAAGAAAACTTCCAAGGCATACACCAGCCAGGAAATAAAAAAGGGACCCTATAAAACGGCCCCTTTCAAATTTCAATTATCAATTTTTTTATTTATAAGATAGCTGGTTCAAGCAAGGAATATTGAGGAAGCTTTATTTTCGATTTTTCAGTTCTCTTATCATCAACTTCCACCACCTCCCAGCATTCAGGATGGGCAAGCGCCTCTTTAACAAGTTCATAGTTCAGCCTGTGTCCCGACCTATGCAATGAGAGATGACCAATCAGGGGCATGCCAAGCATAAAAACATCCCCAATGGCATCGAGCAGTTTGTGCCTTACAAATTCATCCTTATACCTGAGGCCCCCCTCATTTACTACCCTGAAGTCATCAATGACTACCGCATTATCAAGAGATCCGCCTTTTATAAGTCCGCGGCTTTTGAGGTATTCAACATCCTTCAAAAAGCCGAAAGTCCTCGCCCTGCTGATTTCTTTTTCAAACATGACATCTGAAAAACCAACATTAAGTTCCTGTTTTTTAAGCATGGGATGTCCAAAATCTACAGAACAGGAGATCTTGAATTCGTTGGAGGGTGAAATTTCAGCCCATCCATTTTCATCCCCCACTCTAAGAGTCTTTTTTATGACCAGAAACTTCTTGGATTTATTTTGAGTTCTTATGCCGCCGCCTTTCAACAGGAACAGTAAAGGCGCTGCGCTGCCGTCCATAATTGGAACCTCCGGCGCATCCACTTCAACATAGGCATTGTCTATCCCAAGGCCGACAAAGGAAGCCATCAAATGCTCTATTGTCGAAATCCTTACATCCCCCACCCCTATGCTAGTTGCGTTACCGGTATCTACAACATTATCTGCCGATGCTAGTATTGAAGGAGATGCTTCGAGATCAGACCGGATAAACACGATACCCGTATCTACAGGCGCCGGACGAACCTTAAGGCTTACCTTTTTACCGGTGTGAAGGCCTATGCCTACACACTCAACCGACTCATTTAATGTTCTTTGATAATACATACCTGTTTCCGATAATTAAAATCTTGCCCTATGCAAGCTGAAATCTTTATGGTTTATTACTACAAGTATCGTGCCAAGTATATTTATTCCATATTCAGGCAGAAACATCCAGTATAATAAGAAAAAAACAGCTTGCGAACAATTTAAGTTAAATACAATATAAAATATGTGTTTTTTTTTCACGCCCACCATTGCAATTTATATACATCCAGGGGGAGCCAAGGCCACAACCACACGCCCAAAACAGCCTACAAAATCAAACAAAGGTGCCTTAGAGCCTTTTAAAACGTGAAACCTTTCCACTTGACTCAAATAAGCATGACAACTATACTTCAGACTAATATTTATATTTCTTCAGGAGGACATTGTGACAAAAATAAAATTCGGCACTTCAGGGTGGAGGGCTATACTGGCGGAAGACTTCACGATGGAAAATGTCAGGATTGTCACCCAGGCGATAGCAGACTATCTCAGGGAAATAGACGAATTCAGCAAAGGCGTTATTGTCGGATACGATACCCGGTTCATGGGGCAGAGATTTGCTCAAGAGGCCGCAATGGTTCTGGCCGCAAACAACATAAAGGCGTATATCTGCGATAGAGATGTTCCAACCCCTGTCATTTCCCATCAAATCCTGAAAATGGGGCTTAACGGAGGCATAAACTTCACGGCAAGCCATAATCCCTCTGAATATAACGGCATTAAATTCTCCCCCTCTTCAGGAGGTCCCGCCCTCCCGGAAACCACAGAGAGAATTGAAACCCTGGCAAATCAAATGATGGGCGAGGCCGCATATAGAGAATTATCTTTCGAGGAAGGGATACATAACAATCTCATTGAAACCATAAACCCCCGCGACAGCTACATCGAAGACTTAAAAACAAAGATTGATTTTGAAGTAATCAAGGCGGCAGGCATAAAGGTGGCCTGTGACTTCCTATACGGCACATCAAGAGGATATCTGGATTCAATTCTACTTGAAGCAGGCTGCAAGGTTAATACCCTTCACGGATACCTAGATCCATACTTCGGAGGCAATCCTCCTGAGCCGGCGGAAGAAAACATTAAGGAAATATGCGATCTGGTTGCCGAGGACGACGACATATGCATCGGCCTCGCTACAGATCTGGATGCCGACAGATTTGGCATTATTGACAGCGACGGCACATATATCGAGCCAAACCAGATAATCGCCCTGCTCCTTGATTATCTTATTAAATCGAGAAAATGGTCCGGTGGGGTTGCAAGGTCCGTCGCCACGAGTCACCTCATCGATGCAGTTGCTGAAAAACACGGCATTGAAGTATATGAAACACCGGTAGGGTTTAAATTCATAGGTGAATACATCTGTCAGGACAAGCTGATTATAGGCGGCGAAGAAAGTGCCGGACTGACCATCAAGGGGCATATACCTGAAAAAGACGGCATCCTCGCCTGCCTGCTCGTGACCGAAATGATCGCAAAGGAAGGAAAGTCTATAAAAGAACTCCTTTACGACCTCTATAAAGAGGTTGGAACTATCGTTACCAAGCGCGAAAACATCCGCCTGACAATGGAGCAAAAAAACGCCTTAAAAGTAAAGCTTGAAAAT
>JAVVFD010000197.1:0-2777 GCA_032250935.1 bacterium | reverse complement strand
GCCATTACTACGATTTGCAGCAATTTCCTGACCAAGATGTGAATCCAACTCACCTTCAAGAGCTGCTTTTGTTAATTCCTTGATTAATGGTGTGAGGATGCCTTCTTTACCCAGAAGTGGCTGCCCTTCTCAAATAGCTTGAAGGGCTTTTTAAAAATCGAAACTATTTTCTTCTTGATTCATGTCAATTCTCCTTTTTGGCTGACTATATCAGCTTAGTTAAATTGACACAAGATTTTGAACGCCCTCCCTCACATCGGCTTCAAGCTTCTCGCAGCCTCCCCTACCGCCTTCCTCTCATCATCAGGCATGGGAATGAGTCCCTTATCGGCGAGGTAGCCGTCCACCCCCCAGGCCTTGTCCGAGGTGAACTCATTGAGGTATTCCTTTATGCCCGGGATGGTCCCCACGTGGGCCTTCTTCACATAAAAGTAGAGCGGTCTTGATACAGGGTACTCACCTTCCGCAATGAGGTCGAAGTCGGGCTTTACGCCGTCAATGAGGCTCCCTTGAATCTTGTCGCCGTTCTGGTCGAGGAATGAAAAGCCGAATATGCCGAAACTCTCGGCGTCGACGTCCAGCTTCTTTATGATGAGGACATCATTCTCGCCTGCATCGACAAAGGCGCCGTCTTCACGTATGGCGTGACATACAGCCTTGTAGCGCTTCTTGTCCTTCTTTTTCATATCCTTTATCCAGCTAAACTCCATGCAGCCGCCCTCCATGGCAAGCTCCACAAAGGCGTCACGCGTACCGGAGGTCGGCGGAGGGCCGAGGACCTTGATATTGGTGGCAGGAAGGGCCGGATTTACATCCTTCCATCTCTTGTACGGGTTCGCAATGAGCTGGCCATCCTTTCCTGTCGGCACCTCCTTGGCCAGCGCCATGAAGAGATCCTTCCGGCTGATATTCATACGGCTTGCCTTTTTGGAATTGGCAAGGACGATGCCGTCATAACCGATCTTCACCTCTATGATCTCTGTGACACCCTTCTTAATGCACATATCTATTTCCGACTTCTTGATCGCCCTGGAGGAATTGGCTATATCGGGATATTTGGCGCCGATGCCGGAGCAAAAGAGCTTGAGCCCTCCGCCAGAACCTGTCGATTCGATCTTGGGCGTCTTGAACCTGGTCGTCTTGCCGAACTGCTCTGCCACTACCGTTGCAAAGGGGTATACCGTGGATGAGCCTACGACGCTGATGTAGTCCCTTGCAGCCTGTGCAGATGCCACAGATGCTGCAAAAACAAGTGAAGCCAATGCGATGACATTTATTTTCTTCATTTTTTCTCCTGTTTTCAAAATAACCTGTTTTAAGATATCGCTAAAGACTGTTAGTACTTAAGATTGAAGCCGACCATAGTCGTGTCAACAGAGTCACCTGCATCAGGGTCGTCAGTTTCGTGCTCGATTACCATGTAGGCCTTCTTGTCGAAATAGTAGCTGACGCCGTAAGCGGTTAAGGTATCATCATCACCGGCGCCGTCGTCAGCATCAACGGTCTCGTAACGGCCCTTGAGAAGAAAGTTGCCCAGCTTATAATCGAGGCCCACCTGCTTTATATCTTCTTCAGAGGCGCCGTCATGATCTTCCATGCTGAGCATCTCGGCGTGTATGGTAAGGCCTGCCACCTTGTATATGGCGGCGATACTGGTGCCGGTTGCATCGTCCGTTTCAGTGGAAAGAGCGGCCTTGTCCTTTCCTTCCTTTTTGTACCCCAGAGAAAGGGAAAGGTTATCAACGAGTTTGTCTGCCGTAAGTTTTACTGTCATGCTGTCGGTGAGGCCCGTTTCGTATTTGTCGGCAGGCTTGTTATCGCTGTCCCTCTCGAAAAAAGCAAGATCAACACTGCCGAAGCCATCTATCTTGTACTGGCCATGGACACCTATCACCTTGTCCACCTCCTTGCCGTGAACCTCGGAGCTGAAGAGGAACTTTTCATAATCCTGTATCCATGGCATTTCATCCTTACCGACATAAACGGTAAGCGGCTGGCCTGCAATATTCCTGAATATGATCTGGGCCTCTTCAACCATGGAAGAGTCATGATCCTTATTCCCACCACCAACCTCGTTCATATCGGCTGCATCGAGCTTGATCATCCCCGAAATATTTTCAGCCACCTCGGCTTCTATCTGTATATAAAGCTCTTCAAACTTGATCGCATCGTCTCCCTGGGTCTCGTACTTGTCGCTGCTTATCATGTACTGAAGCTCCACCGCCCCGCTTATCTTGACATCTCCAGCTGCATGCGCAGACACTGTCATGCAAAAAAACAATCCTGCTGCTGCTAACACCTTTTTCATTTACTATTCTCCTTGATTTGATTTTATTATTTAAAAAATTTCAACCTTACTTATTTTAAGAAAGTTTGTATGCCCAGGCTCACCTCCATTTTATTTTTTCAAAGCATTTTAACAATCAATTGTTACAAAATAATTACGGCAATATTAACGTCTTCTTACAAATAAGCCGGAACCAATCATGATTTAAAAAACCCGGTTCGACGGCCCTTCAGCTTGATAAAAAGGTCCCTTTCCCCAAGAGGATGAGGCCCGGGGAAAGAGCAACAAAAAGGAGTAAAGAGTTAATATAACCACTATAACAATCTATCATTACAAAAGTGTTACAGGCTTATTAAGGTCTCGTGACAACATTTAAATCCATCCAGACATTATGTTTGCTATCTCAATAAATAATTGGTAACGTTCAAAAGTTGTGGCATGTAATAAAATGAGATAAAATCACGACCTCAAATTAAGGTTTGGTTGACGA
>JAVVFD010000196.1:0-2853 GCA_032250935.1 bacterium | reverse complement strand
TGACAGAGCGTAGCAAGGCTACGGAAAATTAAACCCGAAGCGATTAAAAAAGGATTAGAGCTGGTCCCTCATATCATCTTTACAGCAGCGGCAGCCTCATCCTGGTTGGATAGCCCGGGATCAAAGCGGAGAGTTTCTCCTTGATGGCGGCGATCTCATTTTTTGACTCCATGTCGGCGCATCTGCCGATTATTTCTTTCTGTAACTTTTTGGCATTGTCTATATTTCCATCACTGAGACACTCCTCCAGCCTTACATATAGGTCGGGCTGGTGATTTGCAAGTGAACTCACAAAACCTTTAGCTCCAGCCTCATGCCACTCCACCATCTGCCTGCTCGTGCCGGCCAGATAACAGCTTGTTGATTCTATAAGTAAGCGGTCGCCTGATGAGTCCTTGATGGCAACATGTTTTACTCCATCAAGAATTTCGGGGCTTAGAGGGTTGTTCGTATGCCTTTCAAAATTATAGAGCACCAGGGGCAGTTTTACAGATCCCCCCAGGCGATTAAAGTATTCCACCAGCCCCTTAGACGGGGCGCCTGCATAATAGTAAGGAGCCATCGCCACAATGGCGTCTGCGCCACACTCTTCTGCCCATCTCGCCGCATCGATGGACTGAAGAAGGCTGTCACTGGCAGTATTAAAGAGAATTATCCCGGAAAAATGGCGTCTCGCCAGGGCGAGCAGAAGTTTTCTCTCTTCAGGCATAAGGGAAAAAAACTCTCCCGTCGTCCCGTTTATGAGGAGGCGGGTAACACCATGCTTGCCAAGAAACTCCAGGTGCATTGCAAGCGCTCCTTCGTCAACACACATATTCTCGTTAAAGGGTGTAGTGGGAGGGACAATAAGCCCCGCAAGATCAAGAGGGTCCATTCAGGTCACCAATAAATAAATAAGAGCAGGCTTTCGTAACCGGTTTACCGGCTCTTGGAAACAATATAGCTGATTGTCTTTTTCAACTCTTCGATAGAACAGTTGGAGCATGTCCCTTTTGGCGGCATGCCACGATATCCCTTGACAACATGATCAAGCAAGATATCATCACCCTGGCTTATACGCGCTTTCCATGCCTGACTATCTCCGATATTCGGGGCCTTTATAATCCGGCTTGTATGGCAGGACCTGCAAAATGCCCTGAATATATCCTCACCGCTTCTTTCAAGCTGTGGAGAACGCCCCAATATAACATAAAAAGAGGCAAGACAAAGAGCCCCCAAAACCAGCGCTGAAAGAATTAGCCTCTTTTCTGCTACCATTTTACAATTATACCTCAAATATATGGTAATGCATGAAGGCACAAAAAAATCCCTTTTTGAGCAAAGCGCCTCAGCCAGGGATAATGTTTTTTATAATGCCTTTCTTTGGGTATACGGGATGAGAGAGGAAATATTACTTGACCTTCTTTATCTCCTTTATCTTCTCCTGGGCGCTTGTCAGCAGGTTTTCAATAACGGACAGGTCATCAAAATATTCCAGCTCGTCGCTATCTTCGTCAAGCGCTATAAACCATGTGAGTGAGCTATCGAGGACAAAATAGCCTATGGTGAAGTTGTCATCGGTGGCGAAGATATTCTGAACATGATCGGCGTTAAGGTAAACATCGACCAGTGAAGCAGCCTTCAGAGAGGCGATGGCCCCGGTAATGGCCTTAAAGTCATCTTCCGCAATTGCAGCTACAACCTCGTCATCTTCCCTCTCCTTTGAAAGGAGGAGGAAATAATCCACCGAGTCTCCCGTATCAACAACCATTACCTGGGCACTCAAGACATTCGTCTCTGAGTGGGTTGCCTCAAGGTCATGACTCACGGTTCTTACAAGTTTTCCCTTTGTAGATATCAATGCCTCCAATTTTGTCAACTTACTCTGTTCTTCCATATTAATAGCCAGCTCCTGTTTTTTAAAAATAATGCCATCATAAAGACGGCACAAAAATATAAAATATCTGTGGCTAATACTAACAGTGCCTGCCAATCAAGTCAAACTCTTAAGTCAAAGAGATCCCTGGAGAAAATCGGATGTTCTGCCTTTTCGGCGGCAAGCATCACTGTTCAATAATGTCCGAGGCCCTGTAGCTGAGGCTGCCCGCGCTTGCCACCTCGAATATCCAGGGGGCAAGACGCTCCTTCTCCTTCACCGTCATTTCATCAGAGGAAGGTCCATCATATGAAACGTCTATACTGAGCCAGGACTTCCCATCCCTTGAAGCGGTTGATATTGCATACTCCCTTCCGTCCTTGAGCCGAGCCACATAGCTATGGTCGAAGTTCAGCCCCTTTGCCTCTTCGCTTTCCCGCTTCATAATATCCCTGATAGTCAGGTTTTTCATGGCGCCTGCAATATCATTGATTACAGAGTTCCTGAAACCTTTCCCCTTCGCCTTTTTTAACCCTTCAGGCTCGAACGTGCCATCCCCTTTGCCGATCAGGGAAAAACTGTCTTTTTTAAGAGGGTGCCTTAACTCCACCTTTTCCACATCTTTCGAAGGTATTTCAAGCAGGCTCTTTTCTATCCACCAGAGCGGGTCGGCATCTATCCGACCGGAAACTGTGGCCAGGAATATATCATCTTCTGCCCTATTCTTAACATACCTGTATCCTGAATTTGCATAGGACAGCGCCCCGTTTTCACTACTACTCTTTCTGCTTCCCCCTATTATGACCCCTCCAAGCTCTCTTCCTGATGGATCAAAAAAAGTCACACTTTCCCTTCCTGGCGCATTGCCTGACAGGCCGAGCGCATCAAGCTTGTCCGCCCTTGAAGTTATCCATTCTGAGCCTTTAATGCCAAGCATTTTCACAAGCAGGGCATCGGCCTTCATGACATCGCCTTCATATCCCCACTTTTCCTCTACC
>JAVVFD010000195.1:0-2876 GCA_032250935.1 bacterium | reverse complement strand
ATTCACGATAGGCCTCCATATAGGCCGTCTGCGCCTTTTCACGGGCGTCATTAAGCTTTGCCTCAAGTTCTGCCTCCTTTAAAGCAAATTCTTCTGCCCTTAACTCAATGGCCTTTTTTGCCTCATCATAGTGCGCGCCCTTTTCCTTCAGTTCCGAGATCAGTTCCTGCATCTCGGCGTTCATCCCCCCCATCATCTCTCTTGCAAATTTTATTGCAGAATCTGGCAGGCCATAGCGCCTGGCCGCATCAATAGCATGGGACTGACCAGGTTCACCTTCCTTTAGTTTGTACAGGGGAGTATGACTGAGCCGGTCAAATTCCATAGAGGCGTTCATCATACCTCCTGATTTACGAACGAATACGACGATGTCTGTCAGGTGCGTTGTCGCAAACACGATGGCCCCCTTATTCTTCAGCTCATTAAGTACGGCGCAGGCTATAGCCGCGCCCTGCAGAGGCTCCGTACCTGTTCCAACCTCGTCAAGGAGTATAACGCTCTTTTCGTCGGCTTCATCAATTATCTTAGATATGCGGAACAGGTGTGATGAAAAGGTTGACATGGAGTTTTCTATGGACTGCTCATCACCTATATCAAGAAGGAGTTTCCCGGCAAAAGGAAACAAGGATGAGGAATCGGCAGAGACAGGTATGCCCGATAGCGCCATCAATATGAGAAGACCTGCCGTTTTAATGGTTATAGTCTTGCCGCCCGCATTAGGTCCCGTAATAACCATGACCCGCTTATCCCCTTCAAGGGCAAAATCAAGGGGAACGACCTTCCCGATGACCCCCTCTCTTTGCTGGGCAACAAGGAGGGGATGAGAAGCTCCCTTCAGGCGAATAGTCTGAGAATCGGCTATTGTTGCGGCATTCATCCCGTAGCGATCTGCATATTCAGCGATGGCGTTTACAAGATCAAGATGAACGTTTACATAAAACTGTCTCTCGAAATCGGGGGCAACATCCCTAATTGCATCGCATATGCTGCGTTTTATCCTGATCACCTCTCCCTTCTCATCGGCCGACAGGTTCTCAAGTTCGTTTACCATGCTGATTATCTCGATAGGCTCGACGAAGGCCGTCTCACCCGTATTGGAAACATCGTGGACGACGCCCGAGACCTGCCCCTTTGCATCCATCCTCACCGGTATGACCCAGCGCTCTCCCCTTTTGGTCACAAAATCGTCCTGAAGAAAGGGGGCGATATTTTCATCCCGCACAAGTTCATCAAGGCGGCTCGAAACCCTTCCGCTCAGCCCTTTCAGCTTCTTTCTAAGACTGGATAAAGTGGGCGATGCGCCGTCAACGACGTTGCCTTCGCTGTCGAAGCTGCGGTCAAGCAATTTAAGCAGTTCAGGAAATCCCGTGAGAGACGAGGCAATTCCTGCAAGGAGTTCGAGGTCCGGGCGGCCTGTAAGCTGACAGCTTACGTCCTTTATAACGCCGAGAATATTGCGTATATCGAGAAAATCTGCCGGTTCAAGAATGGCCCCTCCAGGTCTCACCCTTTCAAGGGCCGAAGATATATCCTCGAATCGGGAAAGAGCCAGCGCCCCCTCTTCGACGATGAACCTTCGAAGCTCCTCTATCAGAGCGCGCCGCGCCTCAATCTCCTCACTGCTCTCGAAAGGCGCAATACCAAGTACGGCCTTCCTCCCGGCCGGGCTGCGGCAGCGCGAAGATATCTCCTCCAGCACCTTATCGAATTCCAGATCTTTTAAAGTCGAGCTGTCTATCATTTTTGAACCTGAGCGATTTTGTATTATGCGCCACTATTTAATTGGTCTTTTCTTTTTTTTACCCATTAAAATGCAGCCGAGTGTCGTTGTTGACTGAGGAAGAAGGCCACAAACTGTTTGAACGAAGCGAGTTTTTGTGGCAGCCTCAGACAGCTGTGTACAAGAGGGGGAATTTTGCTCCTCCCCTAAATGTAAGGAGCTTGTGCCATACGGGTAGAGGCTGAGAGGGGTTATTTTTCCGCCCCCTCATCATACTTCTCCCTACCCCTCTTCTTTTTCTTCGCCTTGCGCTTCCTGACTTTTTCAATCTCAAGGGTTCTTTTACTCTTACCACCGCCAAGATCTTCAAGCCTCTCAAGAAGCTCGCGCCTTGCCAGGAACCTGTTTACCGACTGGCTCCGGTCCTTCATGCATTTAACCTCTATGCCGGTGGGGATGTGCTTCAGGTAAACGGAAGAGGAGGTCTTGTTAATCTTCTGCCCTCCACGCCCGGACGCCCGTATAAACTTCTCCAGCAGGTCCTCTTCGCGAAGACCCAGCGCCTCCATCTTTAAAAGGAGCTGCCTCATTTTCTTCTCACTAACTGCAAATGTTGTCATATTGATTGTATTTTGCGGCCCTGTAGATTTCAGACTGAGCCAAGCAAAAACAGATTATAGCAGATGATTATAAAACTATGTTTTTTTTGATCCGCTGTTTTTTTTGATCCGCTGTTTTTTTTGATCCGCTCTTTTGAAATGTATTCAGATCCTGTAAAAAAAAGAGTAATGAAACCAACGTGCAGGAAGTTAAAACCTGTTTTTCATTAAACAACAGATGGCTCACATCATTATGCAGGTTTATGTGTATAAACAGCATACAGGAGGTGCAAATATGTTCAGAATGAATATTGACATTGAAGGTATTTTGAATCTGGAGAGAAAGGTCGAGTTGGACAGTTGTCTTAATGAGATGAAAAAAGCAGGTTATAATAATCGTTGACGCAAGCGTTTGGATTTATTAGGAGTAAAGGGGACGTCCCTTTTTCTCTCTCATCGCGGTCATGTATCGGTCAAATTGAGGGTGTCAAGTTTTTAGTGTAAACGAGAAATTGGACTTCTATTTCAACGACACCCTTTCTTCAAAAATAATGGCG
>JAVVFD010000194.1:0-2914 GCA_032250935.1 bacterium | reverse complement strand
GAAACAACCGAGGAGATTTACTGGAAACTTTCAGGAGATTACGCAATAAGTCATCATTAATTGTAAGCGATAACTCTCTTTCCTGATTTTAGCGGTTGATTTACCGATAGACAAAAAGGGGTGGATCCATCTAAAATAATAAACTTTAAATAAAACCGCTAAAATTATGACCGCAATAGTTTACACCATTTACAGGAGGTTTCTTCCACTTACACTTCCCATTTTGCTTATAGGGGGAGGGTATATCTATATGCCTCACCTGAATGAGGTGAGGCAGGCCCTTCCAAAGGTCTTTATATATCTGCCGCTCATCACCTATGCCGCCACCATCGCCCTTAGCCTCCACTTCAATCTGACGCGTATCGCATACATCCTTATCGCCTTCTCAATCGCCTATATCGGCTACGGCAACTCCATGGCGGGTGGCGGTGGTTTGAAGGGAGAGGTGATAGGTCTTGCCATAGCAACCTTCCTGCCGCTCAATGTGGCGCTCTTTGCCTTTCTTAAGGAGCGAGGACTCCTGACTCTTCACGGTCTGATACGCACAGCCTTTATTGCAGGCCAGGTCGGAATCACCCTTTGGATTATCGGGGCCGGAAGGAGCGATCTTTACCGCCCCTTTATGAGGCTTGCCATCATAGAGCACCCGCTTATGGAGGCTCTATTGCTCCCGCAGCCGCTCATCATCATCAACCTGGCCGCATTCGTTTTGGTTCTTCTTGCCTGCCACATCTACCGGTCGCCCCTTGAAAACGGCCTGGCAGGGGCCTCGCTGGCGCTCATGGCGGCGCTTTTATCTATGGGGAGTGAGAACGGGTTTATACTCTTCATGAGTGTGGCGGGGATCATCCTCCTTGTGGGGGTTGTAAGAAACGCCCATTACATGGCATACCGCGATGAACTGACTGGCCTCATGGGACGGAGGGCCCTCAATGAGCGGCTCCTCATGCTTGGCCGGCGCTATACGGTGGCCATGCTCGATGTGGACCACTTCAAGAAATTCAATGATACCTACGGCCATGATGCCGGCGACCAGGTGCTGAAGATGGTCGCGGCTAAAATGCAGAAGGTGGGAGGAGGCGGAAGGGTATACCGTTACGGCGGCGAGGAGTTTACCATACTATTTCCAGGCAGGTCTGCAGATGCGGCCGAACCCTGTCTTGAGACTTTGAGGAAGCGGATAGCCGACTACAGCATGGGGCTTCGCGGCAAGGACCGCGCCGATGATAAAGGAAAGGGCAAGACGGGAGGGAGCGCTAGGAGGGTCTCCGTCAGGGTCAGTATCGGCGTGGCGGAGCGGGATGGCAGGATGACGCCGGGAGAGGTCGTCAAGGCTGCCGATGAGGCGCTATACCGGGCAAAAGAGCAGGGGCGTAACAGGGTGTGCCGCTGAATCGGAAGAAAGGTTAGGGGGCGGGAACAATGAGAGTCAGGCAGCTTTTAGAATTTAAATAATCCTTTCAGCTTTTTTTCTACATCTTTTTCCAGTTTCTTCCGGGCCTTCTTTTTTTCCTTCTTTATCTCGCTATTCAGGGCATCTTCAAGAGAATTGAAGTTGCCCGATTCGTCTTTCAGCGTCGCCTCAAGCCCTGGAAGCCTTTTTTCTATCTCTTTATTTAATTCTTCTCTTATGCGGCCTTCCATCTCTTTTCCGGCCTCTGCCACCATTTTAGCAAAGACCTTCTCAAGGATATTGTCAAGATCGCTCGATATTCTGATTCTTAGATTGTCAGCCGTTCCGCCGGCATCTCCCTTTAAGCTTACAGATGAAACCTCCTTAACAGAATCATCGAGGAGCCTGAATAGGGCAGGGTCCACATCTTTAAGCCCCTCCCTTCTGGCGGACATCTCTATATCCTTTAAGGCGAAGATGAAGTCGCTCTTGATCTGATCCCCTTTAAGGTTGAATTGCGATCTGAATATTGCCGAACCTCCCGCAATAGTAAGGGGCGAGCCCGAGCCCAGAGAGTTCTCAGCAAGTTTGGTCGAAATGTTGTCTCCCTGGATATTGAGGGAATATTGGGGGGCAGCGCCGAGATAATCAGCCTTTCCCCTGATGCTGAACAAGGCTCCAGGATAACTCTCGCTTCCTGCTTCCATATCTACTGTTGTTGCCCTGCCTGTTAAGAGTGGATCGGAGCTTACGTCTTTCACAATGCCTGAAAACCAGTTCCCCTTCTTACTATCGGCAGCTACCTTGAAGGTCGCCTTTTTGAGGTAAAAGCGCGGCATAGGGTTCCTTATGGGATAATGAACCGTCTCCCCCATCATTCTCTTTTCCTCTTTTTCACCAGATGACCGCATCTCTTCAATGGCCGACTTGTAAATGTCCAGCCTGTCAAGAGCTGTTTTGATCTTATCCCTGTAGATCTCCTCGAAAAGGCTCTGGCTGATCCTGGATATGTTCCCCGATGCCAGACCGGGTATGTTTATGGCATTTTTTAGATCCTGATTTTTTAATCTCTCAATGTTCTTTCCTGCCGCTTCGAGCCTTTTAAGGTCTGACCTGAACTCCTTCTTGCTCGCCTTAAGCTTTTTTGCAAAGTCATCGAGCTTTTTGCCGTATTTAAGCAGCTCATCGGTTTTATTGACAGGAGGCGCCGTCTTCTCAAGGAGCTTGTATTCACTTTCCAGCTCCTTGTATCTGCCCTTCCAGTGGATATCCCTGCCTTCAGCAAATTTGGAGAGCTCTTCCAGTTCCCTTATGGATGCCATGGTTTCGGCATTTACCAGTTTTCGGGCGTCAAAATTTTCCACATCCTTCGTAGAGGGCAGATATTGATTCCAGTCTATATCTTTCTTTAATGCACTTGTCAGGCCGCCTGTTTTGTCTTCGGCCATTTCCTCCGCCTTTACCCTTACCTTTTCGGCAACATCGTCTGTAATTGATTTTGCTTTTTTAGTTAAGGCGCCT
>JAVVFD010000193.1:0-2954 GCA_032250935.1 bacterium | reverse complement strand
CTTGCCGATAATATGGGGATCGAGTTCCACATTATTCCCATAGAGCCTGTTTATGCGGCCCTTACCTCATCGCTTGCGCCGGTCTTTGAAGGCCTTGAAGAGGACGTGACGGAAGAGAATATTCAGGCCCGGGTCAGGGGAAATATTCTTATGGCCATGTCCAATAAATTCGGCCGCATGCTCCTTACAACGGGAAATAAAAGCGAGGTGGCCGTCGGCTATTCCACGCTTTACGGCGATATGGCGGGCGGTTTTAACATCCTGAAAGACGTCCCCAAGACCCTTGTATACGAGCTTTCCCGCTACGTCAACAAGAAGGCAGGCCGCCAGCTCATACCCGAAAACAGCATTACAAAGCCGCCTTCGGCTGAGCTGAGGCCCGGCCAGATAGATGAGGACTCTCTTCCGCCATACGATATACTCGACTCCATACTGGAAAGTTATGTGGAGGAACATAAGTCGTCAGATGAAATAATCGCCCTTGGCTATGAACCCGAACTGGTCAGGAAGATAATCAGGCTCGTTGATCTTAATGAATATAAGAGGCGCCAGGCAGCCCCAGGCGTAAAGATAACCCCTACCGCCTTCGGGAGAGACAGGCGGATGCCGATAGTGAACAGGTATAATGAACTTGGAATTGATAATGGATAGCCCCAGTAGAGGCATTCTTTATGTGGTCTCAACGCCCATAGGCAACCTTAAGGATATAACGCTACGCGCCCTTGAAGTGCTTAAAGAGGTGGACATTGTTGCGGCAGAAGATACGAGGCATTCAAGAAAGCTCTTTTCAAGATATGACATAAAAACGCGGCTCATAAGCTATTATGGGGCCAAAGAAGAGCTTAAGGGAGATGAAGTTCTTCGTGAGTTAAGGGCCGGAAAGAAGGTGGCTCTCATTTCCGATGCTGGCACGCCGGGAATATCGGACCCCGGCTATTACCTGATAAAGAACGCCGCCGAAGAAGGCCACCACATCTTTACTATTCCAGGGCCCTCGGCCCTTGTTTCGGCCATAACAATCTCCGGCCTCCCAACTGCCAGGTTCGTCTTTGAGGGCTTCCTGCCGCCCAAGGGGAGCGCGAGAAAGAAAAGAATTGAATCTTTAAAGGGGGAGGAGAGGGCCGTTGTAATTTATGAGTCGCCAAGACGGGCGATCAAGACACTTAAGGAACTTCTTGCCGCCCTCGGAAACAGAGAGGCCGCTATGGCAAGGGAGCTTACTAAAATCCATGAAGAGCTTGTTAGGGGCACCATTTCTGATATAATAGAAAGACTTGAAGAAAAAGAGGTGAGGGGAGAGATAACCCTCATTATAGCGGGCGAGACTGAGCCTGCCGGGGAAGAGGATAAAACAGCTAAGATGAATAAACTTATCGCTAAGGCTCTAGGCGATAAGATCCCTGTCAGGGATGCCGCAGAGATGATATCGCTTGAGCTTAGTTTGTCAAAAAGAGATGTATATCAAAGCATGCTGAAGCTAAAGGATGAGGGAGAAATATAATGAAAAGAAGTACCGCAATAATAGCGCTCATATTTATTTTAACGGCCCTGGTTTTCTCCTGCGCAAGAATAAACAGGTGGCAGGCCGTTCATACTCCACCAGATGAAGCGTGCATGCACTGCCACTACGGCATATATAAAAACTGGAAGATATCCTATAGGCCATATAACGAGGCCTTGAAGGAGGGAGATTACGAGCCCGTTCATACAAGCCCCATGTCTGCTGAAGACGTAGAGATGAAGAAAAGTCATAAAGAGGGGAAGGGGGACTGCGCAAAGTGTCATATACTGCCAAGTGCCCAGGAGCAGCTGACCATATCAAGACTTGGCATGTCGCTTGAGGATACATCCTACCAGCTTTGCGGCCGCTGCCACAAGTCTACCTTTGAAGAATGGAAGTGGAGCAGGTTCGCCTCGAAAGAAATATCCTGCCTGAACTGTCATAGCGACCCGAAAGACAAACCTGTCCTGGAAAATGAAGGGTACTATCACACAAAAAGGGGGCTCCACTCGATAGATTCGGCTATTACTTCCCCCTCTATAAAGATTAATCGTCTTAAAGAGGCGGTTACCCTTTCTGAAAGCATTAACGTTGTGGGCAACAGCATATCAGTCTCTCTTATCGTAATGAATAAAGGGGTTGGACACTCCCTTCCTACGTCGGCCATCAATGCCGCCCTTTTTGCAAGGCTCATCATGGTGGATTCCGAGGGGAGAGTGGTGGACAAAAAAGATGTAATCATTGCGGGGAGAGGAGAGAGCTCTATCGTTCCCGGTGGCGATAGATATTCCAGCGCCAGCCTGACCGCGCCTAGAAGGGGCGAATACAGGATCGAGATATCCCTTAATCATATTGATCGTGTAAACGGACAAGACAGTCCGATTGAGCTGCATAAGAAGATCGCTATCGCTTCAGTTGGGCAATAAATAAGGATGAATAAGGCGGAAGTTTTACCGATTAGTATCGCAGCCTGAAATCGTTATAACTACCAGAATATTTAAGCCATTTAATTTCCAGGTCGCTCGGGGCCGCAGCAGACGGCCCCGAGCGGCACCACTCGATTACCTTTTCAATATTTCCCTTTTCACCCTCAAGCATCGCCTCCACCCTGCCGTCGCTTAGGTTCCTTACCCATCCGGTGAGGTGGTGGCTTAAAGCTGTCTCCCTCGTTGTGGCCCTGTAAAAGACCCCCTGCACCCTGCCGGAAACCAGGATCTGTGCGGCTGCCATGTTTTCTAACGGATTGCTCATTCTTGTACCTGGATTAAAAAAACAACGTTAATCAATTCTACCGCAAGGATTCTTCTCAATCAAGCTGCCTTATAGAAATATAATAAACAGAAAAACAGCAATGACCTATGGAATATATGGGATTGGGTGCGTAATCTCCTGAAAGTTTCCAGTAAATCTCCTCGGTTGTTTCCAGCTAATCTCTTTTATCGTTTCCAGTAAA
>JAVVFD010000192.1:0-2979 GCA_032250935.1 bacterium | reverse complement strand
GCATCAACGGCAACTTCGATATTCATATCGTTTCAGTCAATATCGCATAATGCCACAACTTTTGAACGTTACCAATTTATTAAGCGCCTGATCTTATATATCATGGCAGGAAAAGCACAGATCTTCCGGGGGAATTCTTAGCAAGCCCTTTATCACAGCGGTATTGACGCTGTTTTTTGTATGAACATCATGGCAGGTAGTGGCGCAGGTAATTCTGCCATCTGAGTCAAGGGGCAGATTAGAATTGTTTATCTTCGGGACCTTGGCAATGGAGTGGTCATTGTTGCCCGCCCTGTGACAGTCCAGACAAAGGCCGTTAAGATCGGACTTCATTGCTCTTGCCTCGCCCTGATCACCGCCCTTTCCCGCCCCTTTCTTCACCCTTAACAGCAACTCGTCAGGCGCCTTGTGGCATGCATTGCACTGGAGCTTTAAATGGGGCCTTTCCACCTTTTTTTTAAGCATGGCAGGCAAGCTGCATCCACCCAGTATGAGAAACGCCGCCATCGAGAGAGAAGGCAATTTAAAAAACAAGGCATACTTACAGGTCATTCCTTTTTTATCACCGGAATCCATCCTCTTTCCCCCCTTTGTAAAACCTTTAAACATTTTAAGACAGAGCGCTTCTCTAAAAAGACCTGAACAGCTCAAGGTCAATGCTTTAAATTACTTATATCACATCCCTTTGCCATTTAAAACAAAATCAAGGCAGCGATTTTAATATAAAGAGATATTTATCGGGAAGGCGAGATCCAGGGAAGTGAATAAAACGGTTGAGACATTGAGAGTTTATTGGCTGCCTGTTTATATGCACAATTTTCTCCCCGATAGCGCTGTTTATGAATATGAAAAGCGGCGCAGACAAGCCTGGTAAGTAAGTCGCTTACCAAAAGATCATAACGCCTCCCATTGGTAAGCAAAGGACTTACCAACGATTATAATTGCTAACTCAAGCATTAATTTATATAGTTAAATTGTGGAATCGAAACTACATAAAAGAGCCCTTATACTATCATACTTCACTGTTGGATATAATATCATCGAGGGACTAGTATCTATTACGGCCGGTATAATGGCCGGCAGTATCGCCTTGGTCGGTTTTGGCCTCGACAGCTTTATCGAATCCCTTTCGGGCTCTGTAATGATCTGGAGGTTCAGACATCTTGACAACATGTCTGAGGAAGAAGAGATGAAAATAGAGAAAAAGGCGATCAGGTTGGTGGCCTGCACCTTCTTCATTCTCGGGACTTATGTACTGTATGAGTCTTTCAATAAACTTTATTTTCATGAAATCGCTAATCCAAGCCTCCCTGGAATTATAATCGCCATAGCGTCATTGATTGTGATGCCGGTCCTTTTTCATCTGAAAAAGAATACAGGAGAAGCGATAGAGAGCAGAAGCCTGGTGGCAGATTCAAAGCAGACCCTTGCATGCACGTTTCTATCTCTCACCCTCTTAATCGGACTGGGCCTGAATTATTTTTACGGCCTATGGCAGGCCGACCCGCTTATCGGTTTTATCATAGTAGTCTACCTTTTTAAAGAGGGCTATTCGGCCCTGAAGGAAGAAAAACTATGCAGCTGCTAACATGACGGACTGGAACAAGAGATATGGTGAAAGGGCTGAAAATGCCCGGCCGCCGTCAGGACTGCTAAGGGATCTGATCAAGACCCTGCCGCCTGGAAAGGCATTGGATGTAGCTGCAGGGACGGGAAGGAATGCAATCTTTCTGGCGCAATACGGCTATATGGTCGATGCTGTTGACTCCTCTCCCGTGGCGATGGAGAAAGGCAGGAAGCTTGCAGGCAAGGCCGACGTGGATGTCAAATTTATTACTGCCGATCTTAAAGATTATACTTTTGCGAAAGATAGTTACGATCTTATAATAAGTTTCAACTTCCTGGATAGATCGCTTATCCCCTCAATGAAGAATGCCTTGAAGAAAGGTGGCGCAATACTCTTTGAGAGCTTCACCGTTGACCAGCGTGAGATAGGGCCTCCCCAAAACGGTGATTATCTGCTTGCCAACAATGAACTTCTCTCTCTCTTTGACGACCTCTACATTAGCTTCTACAGGGAAGGGATATTTGAAGATGGAGAGAGGAAAAAAGCTCTGGCCTCTATTGTGGCGCGAAAAACAGATAGATCTATGAACAAGTCGCTTAAAATAGATCTCTCACTTGGTAAATAATAAATAGATGATATACTCAAACTGATAAGCAAATGAAAAATGGAGTAGTTTTTGGCTGAAAAACCGACATACGAAGAGCTGGTGAAAGAACTTATAGGGGCCAGGAATCAAATGGAGCAGCTGCTCTCCTCCAGCCCTGCCATCATATACAGCTGCAAGATAGACCATATGAGGCTCGTCCCCGACTTTACGAGCGCTAATGTAACAGGCCTGCTTGGTTATGACCTGGATGAATGCCTGAAAGACCCGTCATGGTGGTTCAATAATATCCATCCAAAGGACAGGGAAGAGGCCCTGCTTGAAATGAATAGAGTTGTTTTTGAATCAAGTAGAGACAACTTTGCCCATGAATACCGCTTCAGACAAAAGAAGGGCTCCTATATCTGGGTTCATGATGAATTCAACATCTTCAGAGACGAAAACGGATCGGCTGAGCAAATCGTTGGTTCATGGCTCGATATTTCAAGGCGCAAGAAGATGGAAGAGGAGATGATCAAGTCGCAGAAACTGGACTCTATAGGCGTTCTTGCCGGAGGAATAGCCCATGACTTCAATAATTTCCTTACCGTCATATTAAACGGCATCGTCTATCTTGAGGAGACATGCGAAGGCGATGAAGTAAGTAAAACCGTAATGGAAGACATGAAAAATGTCGTTGAAAAAGCCAAAGGAGTATCATCAGAACTCCTTATTTTTTCAAAAGGCGGGGCGCCTGCATAATCTCCTCCATCGTTTCCACCAAATCTCCTGAAGTGTTTCCAGTTAGTCTCCTCCAAAGTTTCCAGTA
>JAVVFD010000191.1:0-2986 GCA_032250935.1 bacterium | reverse complement strand
CTTATCGCCCCATAGGGGGGTGCGAAACTTGAGTTATAAGAAATAATACAAAACAGACCGGTTTCTAAATCTATCCTTCTGGAAGCAATGGAAAGAAGCCATTTACCGGGAAGAAACAAAAAATCTGCAATATCTGGACAAGTTTTTAAAAGTGGTGCCGAGGGCCGGAATCGAACCGGCACGGAGGAAACCTCCGAGGGATTTTAAGTCCCTTGCGTCTACCAATTTCGCCACCCCGGCAGTGGATGTGAATGGAGGAGTAAATTTAATATGATTGCCGATTTTAGTCAAGAGCTAAATAACCAGTTCTCATGGGATTAAGCTCAGGATTTATATTTACCCTTCTTTGTGCTATCATTGTTTTTTTGACAACCCGACGAAACAGGTAGTAAATGAAAATTCCCGGTTTTAAATGCAGGCCTACCGACCCTTCCATGACATTTGCCACCTTTATTGAGGGTGAAAGCAACCGCCTTGCAAGGGCTATGGCTATGCTCACCTGTGATAAACCGGGGGGAAGTTGTAATCCGCTATATATATACGGAGGCAGAGGACTCGGGAAGAGCCACCTTATTCAGGCCATTGCCAATGAACTTGCCGAAAGAGGCAGAAAGGTCGCTTTTTGTACAGGGCAAGACGCACTGGATGAGGGGGCAGAAATAGATGGCGCCATTGATGCAATTTTGATAGATGATATTTGCATGCTCAATTCCTACGCCGAGCAGGGCTTTATCCGCTTTACCGAAAAAGGCGGGCAGCTTGTTTTAAGCGGCTCTGAATCAGTGGAATCACTGCCCGACTCGCCGCTCAGCAGATTCATAATCAGGGAAGGCAAGGCCGCCGACATCGGTCTGCCGGAAGAGGAACTCAGGGTAGCCATATTAAGATCAAAAGCCGAGGTGGAAGGGATCGCCCTTCCCGATGATGCGGCTGAGTTTCTTGCAAATCATATAAGTAAAAATATCGCTTCACTCCTTGGCGCGCTTAAAAGGGTGTCAGCTCACTCAGCACTTGCCGGGCAAAAGATAAGCCGGTTTAGCGCAATAGAATCACTTAAGGACTACATATGGATCGAAAAAGATGACTAACACTGACAGGCTGAAAAGACACTCCGAAGGCGAAAGGGTGACGTGGATAGGCGCCATTGCAAACCTCGTGCTGGCTCTTGTCAAATTTGTTGCCGGAATAGTTGGAAGGAGCGAGGCGCTAATCGCCGATGCGGCACACTCCCTTTCTGACCTGCTTTCAGACTTTGTAGTACTGGTCAGCCTCAAAATTGCAAAGCGCCCGATTGATGAAGAGCGCCCTTATGGATACGGAAGGGTTGAGACTGTCGGAACGGGCATACTTGGTATAATCCTGATCGGGGCCGGCATCGGCATATTCTGGGACGCAATATCGACGATAAGGGGCGGAGTAGAGCATGCTCCCACATATACAGCGTTCATAGCGGCTGTTACATCCATTGTTGGCAAAGAATTGATGTATCAATATACGGTTAGAGTCGGCAGACGAATTCACAGCCCTTCCGTAATTGCCAACGCCTGGCACCATAGGTCAGATGCATTCTCTTCCATCGCAACATCAATTGGCATCGCAGCCGCCATGTTCGGGTGGCCCATATTCGACCCGCTTGCCGCAATCATTGTTACGGGCCTCATCATAAAGGCTGGCTGGGATATATCAAGCGAATCATTCATGGATATTATAGACACCTCGGTTAAAAAAGAGGTTCGTAACCGCATAATCCGTGCAGCCCTTGAGCCAGAAGGCGCCACAAGCTATCATGATCTAAAGACAAGAAAGACGGGGAGTGAAATACTTGTGGATATACACATAGAGGTCGATCCCCTTATGGACGTTACCAGGGCTCACGTCATAGCCGATGAGGTCAAGGACAATATCATGCAAAAGGTGATTAATATTGCCGATGTATTGGTGCATATTGACCCGGAAGGTGAATATGACAGAACGACATCTCCAGATCCCAAGACCGACATTATCAACGACATAGCTAAGGCGGCGACCGAAACAGAAGGGATTTCAAGTTGCAGCGATATAAGGGTGCATAATGCCGGCGATGATTTAATCGCCGGCATTAAAATTAGCCTTGAGCCCGACCTTAAAATAAGGGATGGACATGAAAAAGTAGCTGCCTTAAGACAACGGCTTATGAAGATAGAACGGCTAAGAGATGTAATAATCCATATTGATCTGAAATAAAAAGGAGCATGAAAAAATGAAACTGACGTCGAAACAAAAAAAATATCTTAAAGGGCTGGGGCATCACCTGAAGCCGATAATACAGCTGGGAAAGGACGGTGTGTCAAAAGAGTTTGTCGCCAACCTTGATGACTGCCTTGAGCATCACGAACTTATCAAAATCAAGGTGCTTGAAAACGCCCCCAATGAAAAAGGAGAGTTAGCGGTTCAGATCGAAAAAAAAACAAAAGGGTCCGTGGCCCAGATTATCGGCAGGACGCTGCTGTTTTACAGGCCTTTTAAGGAGGAACCGGAGATTAAGCTGCCTAAAGCCTAAGATTCTATGAACTGGAAAGTCTTCCACTTTAGTATGTAACTTAAAAACACAAAAAGAGATTATAAACTGTGCTTATAATTAATCGTTCCTGGACCTAAGGCTTTTTTCTGGCGTATACCTCCAGATTCCCCCCAATTTTGTAAAGTCCATCAAGAAGCAAAAAAGAATACCAACAGGCATACCGACAGGCATAACGACAGGTGCTAGCGTTATCAATAAAAATAAATCTTTAAGGCTTATAACCTGATAAATCGCCAAGCTTTGCACCCTCTCTCCTTATAAGACTGTAAAGCATATTTGTTTTCAGACCGAGAATATTATACAGACTTTGAATCATACCAAAATAGTTATACTCCACTGACACATAATTTCTTGGTAACGTTCAAAAGTTGTGGCATTATGCGATATTGACTGAAACGATATGAATATCGAAGTTGCCGTTGATGC
>JAVVFD010000190.1:0-3032 GCA_032250935.1 bacterium | reverse complement strand
TGTAGAGATGCCGAGACAAGCGTCCCGATCACATCGGGAAGGTAGTCGGTTCGATCCCGACCAGCTCCACCAACTTATTCCGCTGTTAGATAAATAGTATGATCCAAACTCTGGCAGGATTATGGTGCGTTTCCTTCATTCTTAATCCAGCAGGTGCGACACCATGCCATCGGCAAGCTTGGGCTCAAACCAGGTGGATTTGGGCGGCATTACCTGCCCTGCATCAGCCACTGACATTAGGGCATCAAGGCTCGTGGGAAAAAAGGAAAAAGCTACCATCATTTCGCCGCTGTCTACGCGCCGCTCCAGCTCCCTCAGGCCGCGGATTCCACCGACAAAATCGATACGTTTGTCCCGACGCTGATCGGATATACCGAGTATGGGTTCTATAAGGTTATCCGCCAGAAGACTGACGTCAAGACTCCCCACGGGGTCATCGGCAGGGACCAATTCTTCATTAACCTGAAGGCGATACCACCTGCCCCCCACATACATGCCGAACTGCTCTGCAGCGGCAGGACTTACTGGGCCTTCCTCCGCTTCAACGTGAAAGCTACGGCGCACATCTTTAAGGAAGGCCTCATGCGACAATCCATTGAGGTCCTTAACGACACGGTTGTAATCGAATATACGGGTCTGGTTGTCGGGAAAGATGACTGAAAGAAAATAGTTATAACCTTCATCGCCGCTATGCTCTGGGTTGGCCGCGGCGCGCATGGCTGCCACCCTGGAAGCCGCCGCCGAACGGTGGTGTCCGTCGGCAATATAGAGGTAATCCATACCGTTGAAGGCCGCCGACAGCGCCTCCACCCTTTCCGGCTCTTTTACCTGCCAGAGTGCGTGGCGGATGCCGTCGGCAGAGGTGAAATCAACCTCCCCTTCGCATGCAGTAATTTCTGAAACCATGCGATCCACCTCTGCGCTGTGACGGTAGGTAAGAAAGACGGGGCCCGTCTGTGCATTCAGGGCATCCACATGGCGTACCCTGTCATCCTCCTTATCGGGGCGGGTAAATTCGTGTTTGCGGATACGGTTTTCATCATAGGCGGCAACGGAGGCAACCGCCACCAGCCCCGTCTGTGTATGGTCGCCCATGGTCAGCCCATAGAGGTAGAAACAGTCGGCGCTATCCCGCACAAGCACCCCTTCAGCCAGCATGCGCGCAAAGTTCTCTCTCCCTTTTTCGTATACGGCTGGATCATAGGGATCAGTGCCGGGAGGAAGGTCTATCTCGGGCTTGGAAACATGGAGGAAACTCCACTCTTTGGACGCGGCCTGTTGGCGCGCCTCCTCAGTATTTAAAACGTCATAAGGCGGTGCGGCAACATCGGCGGCGCGACCGGTAGCAGGCCTGAGCCCGGCGAAAGGTAATATTAGCGGTTTTTTTTCATCTGCCATAATAACTCCTCTTCATATTTTCCTGGATTGAATTTTAGATCATTGATATGGGACATATTACCCTTAACGGCTGTGGAACATCAAGTTTGATCTGAATTAATACGCCCCTTGGCAAGGGACAAAAAAAAATTATTTTCCGAAGCATAAGGCAAGTGTCTCCTTTGCGGCCGTCAGTTTCTGGAAGAGTTCCTTGCTTCCACCCCTGTCGGGGTGATGAAGGGCCGCCAGTTGACGATAGCGTCTTTGGACTTGAGTCCAGCCTGCATCATCATCCAGCCCGAATTCCTGAAGCGCCTGCCTCCTGTGGCTATGAGCAAGGTATTGCCGCCAGAAATCATCAAGCATCCCTCTCAAATCTTCAAGGCCGGTCTTTTCATAGTTCCCCATATCAAGGTAGTACTCTTCCAGCTTTATATCGGCAGAGTCACTCAGCGCCTTCGTATTAAAGTCGCCGTCAAAAGATCTCAGGTTTATATTTAAAGGGCCTATTTGCAGGGTCTTACTAGCTTCGGCAATAAGTTCCCTGCGCAATCGATAGAGGCTGTTGAAGAGCAAAAAATGTGTACGAAACAGTTTGAGGTTATCACCGCCGTAGCTATCGGGAAAGATGTCTGAATCTTTACGTATTTCACATATGAGATCAAACTCGGAAAGACCGAGGGGATGGCGCTTCATGGCCGCCAGGATAAGCGGTCTTAACACCTCATAAATGTGACGATCATTTTTTATCTTTCATTACCTTTCAAAGAATATTTTTTTCTGCAGCCACTATATCACAACGATTAATGGTGAATAAATAATGAATTCATTTCTCAATTTTTTCATAAGCAGGGCGAACGGTCCTATACATTTAAAAAATTGGAATACATAAATGTTTTGTGTTAATCTTCTCATGCTTATGAAAACATCAGAAGTGGCAAATTCAAAAAAGGAGTTCGCGTGTTTCCAGGTATAGGGCCGGTAAGCAATTTAATTAAAATTCTCCATTCCGATGCATCACCTGCCCAGGTCGCAGGCGGCGTGGCATTGGGATTGATTATCGGCCTTACGCCTCTTTTAAATATCCATAATCTACTTGTTCTTTTTATCATACTGCTGATCAGGATAAATCTTGGCTCGGCAATGCTCTCTTTTATGCTTTTTTCCCTTATTGCATATCTGTTAGACCCCCTTTATCACCAGCTGGGACTGATGATTCTAAAGTCACCTGAGCTTCAGACGCTATGGACAGATTTATATAATGCACCCGGCATGAGATTGACGCGCTTTAACAACTCCATAGTCATGGGAAGCCTGGCTCTCTCCCTAATACTGATCATACCGGTCTGGCTCGCCGCCTTCGCCTTTGTCAGGTCCTATAGAGGCAGTTTGAAAGAAAAAATAGATAACCTGAGGATAGTCAAGCTTGTGAAGGCATCCTCTATTTACAAATGGTACGAACGAATCAGATTCTGGACGGTATAAGAATATGCGCTTGAAAGGTTTATTATTATTTGCCGCTTTCATAATTACGGGCCTTGTTTTTACGAATTTCTACATGGACAGCTTTGTAAAAAGCAATATCGAGTCTATCGGAAGTGATGTCGTCGGTGCAAAGGTCTCGCTTGATTCCATAGATATCAGCATAAAAGAAC
>JAVVFD010000018.1:0-25784 GCA_032250935.1 bacterium | reverse complement strand
GCTCCTTTTCTGGTGTGTTTGTTGGGCGTGCTTCATACACTACCAGAAAACCCCTTCATGTCCACTACTTACATCAAGTGGTGCACTTACGAGTAGAATCTGCCCTTCTGTTTTTCACAGCTTTGTTGGTGTGGTAAATAATAGACCGCTTGAAGAAAAGGGGGAGGGGATTTGTTAAATGCTTCCTTTCAGGAACCTGTATATTTTTTCTTCGCTATCTGCGCACTCCTTGATCTTCTCGGAGAGTTTATCGTAGGATGATTGTGATTTTTCATCGGTCTTGCACATTCTGGCGCCCATTACTGCAAATTCCCGCCACTTGTCTCCCGTCTCACCCATCATATGGGCCGTCTCCGAAAGCTCCTTAATGCCGGTAATGTCTGCCGCCTCCTGTAGAAAGGCTGCGTACATAAACCTGAAACCTGCCCCTCCCGTACCTATCTCTTCTTGCATCCTTACGACGGTGCCTACATTCAATAGCGCCTTGTCGGGACCGAAACGGTTCGGCCACATCCTGATTTTCTTTGAGAGGTAGCGGATCCCCCTGATGCCGATAAAGGGGAGCGGCGTTGAAAGCATTCTCTTGCAAGTATAGCCTATGCTGTCAAGGATGGCGCCATGCAGATCAAATGAATCGGGTAGTGATAGAGGATAAAAAAGATACCCCTTCGGCGCAAAGGTCCCCTTTGCAAAACGGGCCCTGTTCAGGTCTTTTTCCGAGCATGTAACTATATGGTCAAAAACGGGATCGCTGATGTAATAATCATCTCCTTCCTTGTCAAAAACCAGAAGATGATGGGCGTTGAACTGAAAGCGCATATCGGGGGGGAAGTAAGGGAGGTAAAAAACGCTTGTTCTAAGGCCCGCAGATATCCCTTCTGACAGAAGCTTGTCCAGGGCAGCAGTTCCCTCGGACTCATTCCTGAATTTCCTTTTCACCATGGGGACATTTAGCCTTTTACACGCCTGCCGGATGATTGCGCCCGGCCTGTCTCTGTAAGCCGTGAGAGGTATGTCGCCCATCTTTACAAATGGAAGGTGTACGAAAAAAAGCCCCCCTCCAAGGCCGAAAAGGAGAGATTCCGAGAGGTCATGGCCGCGGTCTCTGAAGAGAGCGCTTAAGGCTCCCGTTTCGCAGTGGCCTGAGTGACGGTGATCAAATTTTCTTGGCATAAAATTAATTAATTGAATGTGAGATGTTACTCGCTTGCAGGAGGTAGATTCTTCAGATCATCGAGACTTATTCTCAATGCTTCGGCATATTTCAGTAGGATTGAGCTGTTCAGCTTGTTGAAGTGCTTGGGCTTAAGGTGCCTTTTGACTCGCCACTTCCATATGCCGACATTGCTCGCAAGGAGGGCCACGTCCATCTGATTGATCTCCATATAATATTTGATAGGACTGGCTGTGCCCTCAAGCGCCTCTTTTCTGGCGGCTTCAATTTTTTTTTGTATAACTGCCTGGGCCTGTGAGTTTACAATCTTTTCAACTTCCCATCCCTTGCTGGCGACAACTTCGTACTTGCCCTCCTCATTTTCGGCGTAGCAGGCGCGGGTGCCGAAACCTTTGATCCATTCTTCCTGTGGGACATCTTTCGCTTTCATGAGGATCTTAAACGACTGTCAGAAGCATATAGGCATAAGAAAAACGGGCGGACTCGGGTATGTAGCACAGAATCCTGTCGTTTTTATTAAGTTTGTCAGAGTAAAAAAGGGCTTTCAGGATAAGGTACATTGATGCAGAGCCCACATTACCAACCTCATGGAGATTGGTAAACCATTTTTCATAGGGAATCTTCAGGCCTCTTTCCTTGAGCGCCTCAAAGAGCCTGGAGCGGAAGAAGTCTGAAGAATAGTGAGGAAGAAACCAGTCGATCTCCTTTACATCAAAACCGCGTTTGGCGCATATCGATTCAAGCGCCTCGGCGGATTTTGGCATTATGTGCTTCTCAAGGAGGCGGGCGTCCTGCTTCAAGGCAAAGTAATGCTCTTTTACAGTATCGTAAGGATCTTCAACTTCCCGCCAACCCTTTAGAGTGCCGTCCTCATTTTTAACAGACCCTGCATACATGCAGGCCTCAAGTTCTCCCGAGTATGAAATAATGTCAATCCACTCAATTTTTAATGAATGCCTGTCCTTATTCTTATTCTGCGAGAGCAGCGCCGCACCGGCACCGTCGGACAACATCCAGCGAAGAAAATCTTTTTCAAAGGCAAGGGAAGGTTTTTTTGAAAGCTCCTTTACGGCCTCTTCAGTCTCTGTTTCAAAGTTTGTTGATTTCATGCAGCTCGAGACAAATTCGGAGCCCACGCTGATGGCCTCTTTTCCCGTGCCCGAGGCGATATTCAAGTAGGCGTATTTCATGGCTGAAATTCCCGACAGGCAGACGCCTGCCGTTGTAATAACTTCGCAGGGAGCAAGCTTTAATTCTCCCTGGACCATGTGGCCGTGGGCCGGCTGTATCTGGTCGGGACTGGACGTTCCGCATACAAGACAGTCAATATCATCAGTCTTTTTTCCGCTCTTTAAAAGGAGAGAGCGGAACGCTTCTGCAGCAAGCTTTGCGTTGTTATGTGTGTATTTCCCCGTAGAGGGGTCTATGGCGTAATATCTCTTTTTAATGCCGTTGTTCCTCAAGACGATTCTTCTTGATCTGGATTTTTGACCGTCAATCAATCCGAGAACATCTTCAATTGCATCGTTTTCTACAGGTGCATTTGGAAGAAAGCCGGCTATATCAGTTATAAAAACTTCACTCATCGTAGATTGTCCTTAACATTGAAATATTGAATCAGGTAATATATATGAAATTTAAGAAATAATCAAACATAGCCTTTCATGCGATCGGTGGACGAACCTGATGGTTCTTCATAGACTTTTACCTGCCTGTCCAGCTTGTTGCGGATCAGAGGTCTCATGATAGCCCTGAAAATGGCTCCTATCGGCATTGCAGTTAAGATCATAGTTATTAGAAACATTATATAAATTATAAGCAGTGGCTTTCGCATGGGGTGTCCCGGCCCCCCGACAGCCCTGAATAATTTCCCCCAAATATGAAAACTCCTGTGTACTATTTTTTCGCCCCCGATATATTTAGCATTCACCTTGACGGCGCCAAGACCTTTTAAGAGGGGGCTCTTTAAACCTGGCTCAAGCTTGTTCAGCGAAGCTGCGATGGCCCTGCCAAACCTGGACGCCTCATTGATATCCTTATCCGATACGCCTGCAGGCGGTATTAAGCCCGCAAAGCCTATCTTTTTGCCCGTTAGCATCCAGAGCGGCATAGTCACAAAGGTAGCCCACTGGGGCCCCTGATCTACCAGCACAACGTTGTCGATCAATCTCGCTCCCAGCTTGGCCAGCGTTGACTTCATTTTCTCCTGGGCGGATAACCACATGCCGCGGCAGGCGATGAATGTGATAACCGGGGTATCTTTGAGGACTCTCGCATCTTTAGAGTTCAGGAAGCCTGTTACGGGAAGAGCCGGGGAGAGAAACCATACCTGGTAGGCCAGTATAATGAGGTCGAATTTCTCGTCAGGGTCAAAATCAACAGCTTCCATCTCGGGAGGGTCCATGTAGACCGATTCGGGAAAGACATCGAAGAACTCCAGTATGCTCCAGGGGAAGGGGTAGGGCTTCTTTGGAGTCATGTTCTGCCATGTCAGCTCAAAATCCTTGCAATTTTCAAGGGGGGCTGTCATTGATTTAACGGCCCGGGTAAGCTGGCCTGTCTGCGAATAGTGTAAAATGAGGATCCGTTTCATAGGTTATTTTTTATTTCCCTTTAGAGATTTTCTTATATCTGCGGCATTCCATAATAGCCTGACCCAGCTTTCAGGCGAGCTCCACAACATGGTTACATAATTAAAGAGTATATGGAATCTCTCAAAATGCCTGCGGTAAAATTCGCGGTGCCTCTCTTCAAGCCTCTCCCTTGTGAAGCCATTTGGAATAAAGATGAAGTTAGTGCAGTTCATGAGTTCCCATTTTTCATCGAATGTGCCGTATTTGCCTATATCCTTGTATATGGGCGAGCCGGGAAAGGGGGTGAATTTGGCAACGTTCATATCATTCAGTGAGAGGGAAAGAGCGTAATCTATACTCTTGTCGATGCTCTCCTCGGTCTCTCCGGGCAGGCCGAGGATAAAAAGTCCTTTTATCCTTATTCCTGCTTTTTTAATGAGCGCTACCTTGTCTCTAATCATATCGAGGTCGGAATTAGATCTGTGGAGTTTTAAAAGCTCCGGGTCTCCCGTCTCTATCCCCAGGCTTATCATCCAGCAGCCCGCTTTTTTCAAGAGTTTTAGCAGCTCCAAATCCACATGCTCGGACCTGGCTGCGCAGTTGAAAGTCATCCCAAGTCCGCTCTCTATCATCATGTTACAAAAATCAACCACGCGGGAGCGCTTGAGAGTAAAGAGATCGTCATAGTAGTTTATGTGCCGGACACCGTATTCCCTGTTCAGGTGCTTAACCAGATTAAACATATATTCGGCTGAATTATAGCGGAAAGACTGCTGGAAAACCGTGCGGTCGCAGTAGGAACACTGGTAGGGGCAGCCCCGGCTGGATACCACGGTTGTGTTTGGAGATTTCGGATAGTTGAATAAAGGGAGCTTGTATGCCTTGGGAAACCCCTCCAGCTTTCCGTAGGCAGGGAAGGGGAGGTCGTCCAGTTTAAGCAGTTGGTTTTTAGTCCCGTATCCGCTGAATTTAATCTCTCCATCTTCACGGTACATGAGGCCCGGAACGTCGCTCAAGCTGCCGTAATCTTCGTCCATGAGCGTCTGAAGCGGTATTTCTCCCTCGCCGACGATACCGTAATCGATAAGCGGATAATCGCGCATTAACTGCTCGCGCATGGAGGTGATATGAACGCCGCCAAAAATTATATCTATTTCAGGTCTTTCTTCTTTAATGATTCCTGCAATGCGATAGGCATCAAGAAAGCTTGACGTAGTTGCAGTAAAGCCGACGTAGTCAGGAGATTCAGCCTCTATGAACTCCATAATTTTTTTATCCTGGCCTGGAAAGGCGTAACAGTCATGTATGAAAGAGCTATGACCGTGCTTATCTACCCATGCCGCAAGGCTGCAAAGCCCTATAGGAGGCATGATGTTGGCAATGCGGGATATATCTACGTCCGTTTCGCCAGGCATCCAGTTGACGCCCTGAGGATGAATAAAAAGGATCTTCTTTTTAACTTTATCTGCCATCATCTTGTAAAGTACTGCTTCGTTTGATTATAACACTCAAGTTGATCTTTTAAGGGTCGTAAATATACCATTATTATAGTTTTAACTCAAGCTTCTACCCGGCCTTGAAAGCAGGGCGTCGCCAGTTTCAGGCCATGTCTCCGCTCTTCTTTATAAGGGGAACAGTCAGGAGTACTGCAACAAGTCCGCTGCATATTCCAAGGAATGCCGTAGAGCCTATACTGTGTAGGGCCGGGTGCTTCGCGAAAAGGAGCGATCCAAGGCCGCATATAGTGGTCAAGGCCGATATGGATATGGCCCCGCAGGTGTGAGACAGGTGAGGATCATCTTCAGCCGATGATTTTTGCCATGCCGCCTGCAGGAAGATGCAGTAGTCTATTATAAGTCCGAAAATAAATATGACTACGATAGAATTAATAATATTCATCCTGATTCCTAAAAGGCCCATTGCCCCGAATGTCCATAAGAGAGAGATAAGCAGGGGCAGCAGAAGCATGGCAACTTTTGATATATCCCTTTTGTATAGGGCAAGAAGAGCCGTTACCAGGATGAGCGCAAAGCCGCCCAGGCGCTTCAGGTCATTATAGATAAGCTCTATCATGTGTGATACAAAAAAACGGCTGTTTGTAATGTTGGCGCCAGGTATTTTTCCCGTTATCGCTTTTGTTATAAGAGGGTAACTTTCAATGTCGACGAGCTTCAGGTTAGTTATGACAAAAGAGCGATCTTCACCTACGGCAATCTGATTGGAGACCATGCTTTTCAAGCGACCCTTTCGTCCTTCATCTGCGATAAAAGTGGGCATTTCTCCGGGAAGCGACTGCCTTAAGTCTTTAAAGGCCCCGGGGCGGATGCGGAACTCGGCCGAGACTATGGACAGGTCTTTTTCAAGCCTCTCAAGCCTTGCCTCGCTCCAGAACTCCTTCCACCTCTTTCGATTGTCAGCCCCTTTTCTGGCTCCAGGTAAAATATTTGAAATGGAGTCGTTACCTGCCAGGAGTCCCGCTTTTTGAAGTTTTTGAATTTCATCATAAAGAGCATCGTTATGGTCAAGCGCTTCTTCCAGCGTTTCTGCGGAGATTGCAACGGATGTAGAACTCATGGTGGCTCCGAACGAATCGCGAACAATGTCCCAATCTCTTTTTGTCTCCCTGGAATAGGCATTAAGCTTTTGAACATCCCCTTCAAATTGGAGCTGGAAGAGGCCGAATATAGAGAGGAATGAGATTAAAAGCGTAATGACGCTAAGGAGCCTCCTGCTTTTTGATGCCCATGTGAAGAAAGGGGCATAGAGCTTTGCTATTGGCAGCAAGGGCTCTTTTTTAAACTCTTTCTTTCTTTCGGGCACCAAAAGGGGGAGGGCGGATATGGAGAAAATAAAGGCGCCGCCTATTCCCAGCGCTGCAAAGAGTCCCAGTTGTTTTAATCCCGGTATGAGCGATGTCTGAAGTGTGAGAAAGGCCGTTATGGTAGTGAAGGCTCCCAGAATAAGCGGTTGTATGAGCTTGCTAAGGATATATAAGATGCTCTCCCTGTGAGGAGGGTTTGTATCTTGAGAGTGATCTATGTGATAAAGGATGTGAATGCCGTAATCTACTGCAATCCCTATGAGCATTGACCCGCAGCCTATTGATATGGCCGATATATCAGGAGATATGAGCCGTATTACTCCTGACGCGAAAAAGGCGCCGAATAGCGCCGGTAGCAGGGTGAGAACAGAAAGAAGAGGTCTGCGGTAGACGAGAAGGGATAGAACGAGGATGCTAATGACGGAAATACTGATGGTTCTCCTGATGTCTCCTTTAATCATAGTGGAATTGTCGAGGCTGAAGCGGTGACTTCCAAGATAGGCTATGTGAAGGTCTTTCAGATCGAGCTCGTTTTTTACATTCTCAATAAGCTCATCCATGAAGGATACAAATTCAGCGGCGCGCTGACTGTCCGTCCCTGAATATTCAGGTTTTGCAAGTATGAGGATATGCTTCATATCCTGACTGAAAATAATTCCATCTTTAATTCGTATCGATTCGTTCCTGGCCTTTAATTCCTTGAGCTTATCAAGGAGGAGAGCGTCCAGAGATAGAGGGTCTCTATTAAAAGCACGGGCCAACATGGGCGTTGGGGACTCGGATAGAATCATTATCCAGTTTTTAATGGAGGCGCTAATGCTTTTCGGTTCGAGCTTTTTGGATGCTGATATGCTGTCTTCTTCCGTAAAAAAACTTGCCCTGTATTTTCTCAGGTAGTCAATGGTGTCGGAAATTTCGTTCTTGTCCCATTTGTAGCGGACCTCTTCTATAAGATTTGAAGCCTTTAGATGAAAGGCTACTTTATTTGCAGCTTTAATCAGTTTGTCCTGAGAAATGGGCGCAGACTTGTCTTGAGAACCTATATCTATAAATGTTAGATCCAGCCTGTTAAAGACCTTAAGTATTTCGCGATGCTTTTTTATTACCGGGTCGGAGGCAGGAAGGATGTCCATGATATTTTCCGTCAGCTTAATGCCTGTCGATGAATAGGCAAGGAGCACAAAAAGAGAAAGGTAAAGGGTGAATATGAGGTTTCTCTTTCCCGAGATGAAGGTGAAATACTTATAGAAGATGGTGTCCTTGGAGTCGTTTTCAGTCATGGGCCAATATCTATGGGGTCAGAGCGTTCTTGTTTATAGGCCCCGGATTAATTTTAAGAAGGGTAACGTTAACGGTGTAATTCCATCGATAATTCCTAATATTGATTTCAGAAGGTAATAACCTTGTCCATCCGGGGAACATGCGGTATTTGGAAAGCGAGACTTTACTGATGAGCGAGCCCTCTTTCTTGAGCTCATATGACAGGAGATTCTTATCGCTCGAAAAGGTGGTTTCAAGCTCTGCTTTGCCGCTCTTCAGGCCTGTTCCTTCTTGGTGAATAACTTCATCGTCACCAGTTTCAGTCATGAAGATGAGAGCTATTTCCTCCATTACGCCTTTCAGTATGGGCGCTTCAGGCATGATTCCAGGTTTTGAAACAATTTTGCTTTCACTGTTTAGGGAAAAAAAATCAAAGACCTTCCCCCCCATGTCTGTGAAAGCCAGTGCCCTGAATCCCCTCGATCTGTCAACGACCAGGTAGGCCATGAAGTCGTATTCTTTGTCCCTCAGGGTGAGGAGTATGTGCTGCGACAGGGTAAATTCTTCAGGGTAGGAGCCATGTGCTAAGGAATGGGAGCGCTCTTTCACCCGCGGAGCCTTCATCTCCTTCAGCCTTGTCGTGGAGCAGGCCGCAAGGTTCGTTAATAAAACCAGGGAGAGTACTAAATGAAATTTGAACCTCTTTCCTATTCGCCTCATTCTGCCTTTACTGACTTTCAACAGTTTCAGTGTTGAAGAGGTCCTTTGCCAACGGGATATCATCCTTATGAGCAGTGAAAATGATTTCCAGGTAATCCTGCCCCGGCTCCCTTATGATGATTTTCCTCATATGCAGGGACGATATGTCTATATGGAGTTCAAGAGAAGTTATCGTTTTAGACATCCCTTCATCTTTCGGTGTCATTGACAAGAGGTAGTCACTGCCCACCTCAACCTCTATGTTGTATGACTGGCTCACTTTTTCAAAGTCGCCCTGCATCATGGCCAGGATCTGCCTGAGAACGCCGCGCATGAGGTCTTCCATGCCCGAGTTTAATCTCGTAAGCTTTCCATCTTTGATCTGGAATTTGGCCACATCGCCACGATTGAAGATCATTATCGATTGATAGGGCTGGGTCAGCTCCCATCTCAGGCGGTCAGGTTTTTGGAAATAAAGAATACCATTTGAGCTTAGAACATCCATGAATAGGGACATATGTCGTTTTTGCGTAAAGTCAGTCCTTAGGGATTTAATCGATCCAAGCTTGTCTTCAATAAGTTTTAAACGCTCTTCCTGCTCCTTGACGCCCAGTTTAAGATATCCTTTTTTGCTTTCATCGTTACCCGCCCCTTCGGCATTGCTCCAGGATGGATTTACCTGAAGGATTGATGTGATCAATAAAGGCAAAATTATTAGCCCGATTTTTTTTGCGAATGATTTAATAGCTGGTTTCATAAGTTTACGTATAGATCTCTTGAATTGTAAGAATAAAAACCATGACTTATCCCGATATTGATATGAGGCTGCAATTGCCGTCTTTATCGTATTGAAGGCATCCTATATGGGTTCTGCCTTTTGTCATATCTATTTTTATCGGGCCAGCCTGGTTTGAAGCTGTTATTCCGTGCCCTGAAGATCGGTAGTAGACCCCTTCCTTCAAGGATAAAGCAGCTGCCGCTAAATCAAAGCCCTGGCCTACCGGCATCCCGCCATAGAGGGCGGAATAGCTGAATAATCCGGTGTGAGGCAGCTCCAGCGCCTTGTAGTATCTGCCCGTTTCTTTATCACCGTTGGCGGACAGAAACAGCGCGTTTAGCTCCCTGTCGGCAAGAGAGGTGTCCTTCCCGGATAGAACCTTGTCGATTCGGCCGTACTGCCTGGGGGAAGCCTTTTTGCCGAGCATAAAGGTGACAAACCCCTCGCCCGGTATGTAGCTGCATTCATCAAAGGCAAAAGGTTTCATTGCCTCCACTCCTTCAGCTCCCATGAGGTGAGCCGCGTAGCTGTTTACTTTAGAGTATTCGTCTCCAACACCGGCGAGCACATAATCAACCGCTCCGCTATCAAGCCAGGCAAGGGCGGTAGAAAAAACGGATGCCGTCGTCATCTCCAGGGCGGAGACCGTCAGGCAGGGCCCCTGAAGTTTAAGGTTTATTGAGACGTTGGAGACGAGTGAATTATGTACTGAATTTGCAAATTGTGTCGGTGATGCGCATTTATCGCCATAATCTATAAGATCATCAAAAAAGCTGAGTGATGTCTGAAGCGCCCCGTAGCCGCTGCCGAAGATTACACCTGTTCTGGTTTTATCTTCTATCTCAAGGCCTGAATCTTCAATGGAGAGGTAAGAGGCCATAAGGGCCGTCTGTAAAAAATTATCAATCCGCCTGAGTTTTGGTTTTGGCATGAATCGGTCGAGGCCGACAACCTCGGTCCTGAAGGCCTTTGATCTGATCCTCCCCGAGGGCGTTTTGATCTCCTCCTCCTTGATCAATGGAGCTGCCGTCCCTTCCAGGCCTGACTTAAATGAGTCTATGCCGCAACCCAAAGCCGAGACCGTTCCTATGCCTAAAACATGAGCAGTCATCAGGCGCAGCCCTTTAAGAGAAGAACAGAGTTGTTCCCGCCGAAGGCGAGAGAGTTGGACAGTGCAATATTCCCCTTTATCTTCGTTGTTTCAGTTGTAGGTGCAATTCCGCATTCTTCGTCGAAGTTTTCATACCCGGCTGTGGCAGTAACCCGACCGTCAAGAAGGGCTTGAAGGGATAGTACCGCTTCGATAGCCCCAGCCGCTCCCAGCGTATGGCCGGTGTATGATTTTGTAGAGACAACTGTGGCTGAATCTGAGAATATCTGCCTGATAACCTTTCCTTCCACCTTGTCATTTTCCACTGTAGATGTGCCGTGAGCGTTAATGAATGAAACCGCCTCAGCTTGGAGACCTGCGCACTTTAATGCGAACATGGTGGCCCTGATGAGTCCTGCTCCAGCCGGGTGGGGCGCCGTGGGATGGTAGGCGTCTCCACTGCTTCCATAGCCGGCTACTGATCCCAACCTTTTTCTTCCCTCCCTTGCTGCAAGGTCGGAATTTTCAACTATTACAACTCCCGCGCCTTCGCCAAGATTCAACCCTTTTCTTTCTTTATCAAAGGGGCGGCACGCCTCAAAGGAGGTATTGAGTAATGAATTAAAACCGAGATAGGTCGTTCTGCTGAGCTCATCCGTTCCGCCTGCAATCACCATGTCGCAGAGGCCGCTGTCAATCCATCCCTTGGCCATGCCTATGGCGTCGGTGCCAGACGAACAGGCATTGACAATCGATGTGGCAGGTCCTGAAAGGCCATACTCTTTAGAGATGTAAAGGGCCGGGTTGTTGTATAAACCTTGAAAGAGGGACTCTTTATGGGGATCTCTGTGGTTTTTATAATCCCTGTAGACCGACTCCTGAACCATGGTACATCCAACAGTGGTACCGATGATGACGCCCACACGCTTGCCTGCCAGCTGTTCCCTGTTTATGTCCGCCTGCTTTAAAGCCTCTTCCAGCGCAATCTGAAGAAGACGGTTTGTTCTTGTCAGCCCTTTGGGGCTGTTAATTTTACAAAGATCGTCTTCTATTTCAAAGACGGGGGGGAGCTTTTCAAGGCCTGCCGCGATTTTTTTTGGCGGCGCAGGATTTCTCTTGCCGGAGTAGAGTGACATCATCACTTCACCGATGGAGCTGCCTGCCGCACAGATGCAGCCGAATCCTGTAATGGCTGCAAACATTTAACTTATTGCGCTCCCGTTTTTGATCTCACGTAGTCAGCCAGTGTTTTGATGGAAGTGAAGACCTCTTTCGACTGTTCCATATCTTTTGTTTCTATCTGGAAGTTTTTTTGCAGGATAACTACAAGCTCAACCGCATCGAGAGAATCCAGGCCGAGACCTTCACCGAATAACGGGTCCTCGTCCTTGATGTCTTCAGGGGTAACATCTACCAGTTTTAAATCCTTTATTATAAGTTCCTTTAGCTCATTTTCCAGTGACAATTGAAAATCCTCCTTCTTTATTTGCTATTTATATCTGTTCTTGCCAATTTGCTTTTCTCTTCAATTTCATTCCATGTATCAAAGAAGTTATACCACATATAAGGATGAAATTTTAAATGTTTTTCCAGTAAATAAACATATTTTTCAGCCATATTTTTTATAGTCTCATCACGTGAAGAGTCGCTTATATCCTCCCCGTCACTTATAGAGCTGATGTCTATAGAAAATGAAAGCATCCCCGTCCTGGCTGTGAGCAGAACTACGAGATCTGAGCCTGTTGCCAAGGCGAGGTGGTATGGTGTTATAGGGAAAGAAGCTTTTTCTCCAAGGAAATCAATTAAGACGCTTCTTGCCCCTTCAGAGCGGTCGCCCATTATGGAGACGACCTCTCCCGAATTCAAGGCATTTGTCGCCTCTACAAGACCGCCCATGAAGCCGTCTGGAGGGATGAGCCTGAAGTCGTCTCTTTCGTTGAATATGTTTTTAAGATGCCCTCCTTCCCCGTTGTCCAGATTGAGCAGAAGGTTAACTCTTACTCCGATCTTATCCATAGCTGTCAGTGCCGTCATCCAGTTCCCGGCATGAGTGGTGAGGAGAACCATCCCTTTTTTATTCCGAGCAAGGCGGGTCAGTATCTCTTTGTCGGGAAAGTTGATTCTTATTTTATCTTTATGGAGAATCCCCATGCATGCCTGGTCAATCAGCGTCTGTCCGAAACGATAGAAATGAAGGTAAGTTGCAAAAAACAGTCTTACCTTTCCATATTCTGGAAATCTGTGCCTTAGATAGGGAAGGGCGGACTTTCCGGCGCTTATTCGTATAAGGAGATAGTAAGGGAGGATCAGTGCAAGAAGGATATAGGCCGGAATAGGGCCCGCTGTTTTGATGAGGAGATGAAAGAACCAGAATCCCAGGCGGTTCCCGTAAGAAGGCGCTTGCCTTTTACCCTGAGAATCAGCCAAGGGATTCTTCCTTGTTTTTCTGCGGCCTGACTATCTGGTAGATCAGGATCAGGATATATACGACTATACCTGTAAAGATCGTAAGAAAAGGGGCAATGAAGGTTGCGCCGATAACATAGTCCAGGAGTCTATCAGACACTTCATGACCCAGTGTCTGATAGTTGAATTCGGTGAGGAACTTACCGTTCCTGATAAAGTAACCGGCCTCTATTGCGATGGCCGGCACAACAGGGGGGGCGCAGATGTGACTGATATTAAGCGCTATAAGGCGGTTGAGCCTCAGCCTTGTAGCGGCGAATACAATCGACACGGAATGAATCGCTATGAGGGGCAGTGTGCCAAGGAGAATGCCTAGCATGGAGGCGTAGACTATTTCACGTGGAGTAGTGTTTTCCTTAAGCAGTATACGTAGCGACCTGGCCGGATGTTTCAGGGAAAGTCTTTCCTCTTCACTTGGCTCTTCATTTTTAAAAATGATCTTGTGCGGCAGGGGTAAGAAGTGCCGTATGACGAGTCTGGTATATGCCTTGGATATTCTGACATTATCATAGAAAGGGTCAAAGTGTGACGCCTCTTTGGTCTCGGCGGAATAGTTGACTGAAATGGGATGATCTATGATTTTGAGTCCGGCCCAGACGCCTCTAACGAGTATCTCGACTTCAAAGTCGTAATTATGACCCATGCATTTGATTCTGCGCAGGGCCTCCACCGGGTATGCCCTGAAGCCGCTCTGGCTGTCGCCGATGCTGTGTCCCGTTGTTATCCTGCACCACAGATTTGACCACCATCTTCCAAAACGGCTCGATTTGGGGACATCGGCTTCATCGAAGTTTCTCTTGCCTACAACTATGGTAAAAGGGTGTTTTCTGGACTCTTCGATGAGCCCGGGAGCCTCTTTCGGGTCGTGCTGACCGTCGGCATCTATTGTAACTATGTGAGAGTATCCTTCCTCCTCAGCCCAGGCAGCCGCGCATAAAATGGCAGCGCCTTTCCCTCTGTTCGACTCAAAACCGATGATTTGGGCTCCGCTATCTTTTATTGTCTCCATAGCCCCGTCGGTGCTTCCGTCATTGACGACAAGTACAGGAAAACCGGTTGAGATGGCCCCCTCAACGATTTTGCTTAATCTCTTTTTGTTGTTATAGGTCGGTATTACGATGAGATGCTTAATCATGAATCGGCCCTTCTAAGACCGGACTTTCTCTTGCCGAGGAGCATGTCCCATACAGGACCTTTGTAGCCCATTTTGTGAAACATATTTACACGTTCGATATCTTCTCCCATGGGATAAACACGGTCCGTTCTTGACGCAAACGATGCGCCTATAGCTTTATCGAGGTAAGGTTCCGGAGTGTCCGGTGAAAAATAGAAAAAAGGCTCAAGCAGGTCAAGGCCGCTTGAAAGAATGCCCATAGAGATGGCGTGCTGCTCAATCGGCGTTCCGGGCAACACCCTGACTCCGGTTGCTGCAAAGACGACACAATTAGCCAGTTTTGAAATATTGTCCAGCCCCTCAGTAACTGTCTCTTTGGTTTCGCCGGGGCCGCCGAATATAATAAAATGGGCCGAAGAAATCCCTTCAGTGGTAAAAAGATCGTTACTCTCCTTAACTTGAGACCAGGTGAAACTCTTTCCCATACCTTTTAATGTAGTGTCGCTGGAACAGTCAGTTCCCCACTCCACTGCGTTTAGTCCCGCTTTCCTTAAAAGGGCAACGTCTTCTCTTTTAAACCGGTCAGGTTTAAAGTAGGCCATCCATGGGACACTGATTTGGCGCCTCACAAGTTCTTGGGCTATCTCAAGGTATTTGCCGTCTGAATCGTTAAAAACTGAGTCTGCCATAAAATAATATTCAAGATTATGATTTTTTATAAGCATCTCTATCTCATCTACAACAGAGCCGGCAGGGCGATATCTGTAGAGTCTTCCTTCGAGGGTAGGGTAGGTGCAGTAAGCGCACCTGAAGGGACATCCGCGCTTTGTCTGGATGTTTAGCATGCCGCCCTGTTTTGAGTAAAAGGAGGCGATGTGATTATCTCTTTCCGGCGCCCCCATATCAGTGGCTGGAACGGGCAGGGCGTTAGATAATATTTTTTTAAGTGGAGGATTTCCTGAGGAGACATCGTCCACTAATTTGGCAAATATCTCTTCCCCTTCACCTGCTATTCCGTAATCGGCGCCTATCTTTTTTAATAGTATTTCAGGAAAGAGCGAATATCCGGCCCCACCCAGCACTATAGGCACGGCGGTAACTTCACGAAGATTTGCAACGATCTCACGATAAAATTCGGTATATGAGGTACTGTTTATGGAATTACAGTTGTCAATGTTTCTTAAGGAAATACCGATAAGATCTGGCGCTTTATTCTTTACAAATGCGAGAAGACTGTCCATAGACTGATCTTCAACAAGAAAGTCCAATTCAGAAACAGCATGTCCTTTCTTGCGAAGATCATAGGCGACGGTAGCCATGCCGAGAGGGTAGACTGAAAAAGGCTCACGGGTGATGTTAGCCGATATTAAAACAATATTAGCCATAGATAAAAATAAAACTAAGGAGCTTTTCTAACCGTTTATGCTCAATGTATGACATTGATTTTTTTTGGTTGCCTTTCAGGCGCTATGTAGGTGCCATCCGCAATTTCTCGCTGAACCACTTTCATGAAGAGATCTCCCATTTTAAGCTCCTGATGCCTGTCCTTGTAAAAGGTGTCCCAAGCGTAGTAATACATCTCCTGGAGCTCGTCTACGGACATACGCTGGGGTTGGAACACTACCCTGTCACAGGTGTAGTTAAGCAGGTCATTGCTGATTATTCTTCCAGCCTTTTCCATTCGTTCCCTTACCGGTGTATGGTGAAAAGGGGTCATTATAGTGAACTCGGCGAGATCCAGATCGATTTCAAGGAGGAAATCTACAAGACGCTTGATGTAGTCTACATCCTGATCATCTGTTCCTAAAAGTATGGTGCCTTCAACGCCGATGCCGTGGTCCTTATATCTTTTCACCCTGTCCCTTATGTGGTCGGAAGTGTCAAAGATCGCCTGATAGACGTACCAGCATCCGGATTTGTAGGCCAAGTCGAGGAGCTTGTCATCATCTTCAATAGGATGGCTTACCCATTTTTTCTTAAGAGGTGTAAGCGCCCTGAAAAGCTCCTCTTCCCATGCATTATCCTGGGCTAGAGAATTATCAACAAGGAAGAGCCTGTTGTTGTCTATAGATTCGATCTCTTCTATTACCTTGGCGATGGGGCGCGGCCTGAAGTTTACTCCCCCCAGAAAGGGAGTGCAGCAGGGATCGCAACTGAATCGGCAACCTCTTGATGCGTGAACGAGATCAAGCATCTTCACGCCTCCATGGGAATATTTTTCCCTGTTTAATATTTCACGCCTTGCAGTTCCCACCAGTTCAATGGCAGGATTTTCATGAGATTTATACATTTTTGCCAGCGTGCCGCCCTGCGAGTCCTGAAGTACTTTTTCTATGCGTCCTTCGGCTTCGCCTATAAAAACGGTATCCACATGGTCGATTATCTCTTCATGGACAAGTGCGGTAGATATTCCGCCTGCAATAACCTTTATCCCCCTTGCTCTGAAGTGCTTTGCTATCTCAATGGCTCTCGGTACCTGTGTGACAAGCATTATAGATATTGCCACGATATCGGGAGACTCATCCATATCCAGTTCGTCTACATTCTCGTCAGTAAAGTTAACCTCCACATAGTCCGGGAGGGCTGCAGCAAATACCACAGGACCGTGAGGCGGCAGGTTGAAATGTGTCTGCCTTTCAAGTTTGCGCCACTTTGGATAAATTAATCTCATTTTCATAATGAATCTCCTTCTTTAAAAAAATCGATAATTGATGTTACCGTTTTTTTATTATTTATTAATAAACCGCCTCCATTATAGCTTACCTTGTTAAATGAGGGAAGAGGCTTGTCAATATTTGACTCCAGGATAACAAAAATTGCCCCCCTGTCTGTCTTTAATCTGCCGGCAGGTTCAATGTCAGGGGGAGGGGAATCAATCCAGCCGACCAGCATCTTGTCTGCCTTGCCTGAGTTTATCATTGCGATGGCGCTTTGAAGGGCATTAAGCCCCCTTCCTTCATCATTCTCTCCTACGCAAAATGTCGGCCCTGTAAGGTTAAAATAAACAGCGGTCTCTCCAAGGACAATTACCGGCAGGGTGTAGGAAAAAAGGTTGGGACTGGACAGGGCGCCCTCCTCATCAAGGGTTGTTTCATAATAATTAATATCCGTATCCATTATTTCAAAAAGAGAGGATATGATCATTCCAACTCTTGCATTCTTGCCTATCTCCCCGGATTTAGCATTTTTCAGCGCCAATGCGGCGGCCGTGCAGCCCAATTTTGTGAATGTATCGAACCTTCCATATCTGGCAAGAGGCGTGTCAAAGACCTCCCTGGATGGAGGTATAAGAGGTTCCTGTCCGTCAATTTTAAGCCCCTTGCCGTCGCCCAGGAATCCGTGTCCCGCAGATGAAATCCATGCGCCGCCGGTTATATATATAGCCATTTTAAACCCTTTCAAATATGAGGGCCGCATTGCAGCCCCCAAAGCCCGAATTTGTAGTCAAGATATTATTTCCTTCAAATGCCTGTTTTGAAGCTGAAACCCGTCCTTTTGTCCGTTCTTCATGGCTTCTGAATCCGGCAGTAGCAGGGACTGTCCTTGTGGAGATAGCCTTTATTGAAACTACCGACTCTATCGCCCCTGCGGCCCCAAGTGTATGCCCTATGGAACCCTTTACTGAAAAAAGGGGGAATTTTCTCTCTCCGAAAATGGACTGGACAGCAGTAAGTTCCATTGCGTCGTTATATACCGTTCCTGTCCCGTGGGCGCAGAAGGCCTCGACCTCATTTTCCTTGATGCCAGCCTGTGTCAAAGCGGAACGTATTGCTATAATCAGCCCTCTCGCATCTTTTGCCGGACCGGTGATATGGTTTGCATCGTTTGAAATCCCCCAGCCTGACAGCCTGGCTTGCAGGTTCAGGCCATTTGTTTTGGCCTGCTCTTCATTTGTTAACAGGAGCGCTGCTGCACCATCCCCGAGGCACAGTCCGTCTCTGTCCGAGTCAAATGGACGGCAAATTTTACTCGTAAGCCCCCTTAGTGCGGAAAACCCTGTAAAACTGAAGCGGCTTAAAATATCGGCACATATAACCAGAACCGATGACTGGCGCCCTGTTGAGATCATCTCTGCCCCTAATGCCAGGGCGACTGTTGAAGAGGCGCATGCGGCATTGACCTCCATCCCTGAATTTTTAATCCCAAGCCTGCTGCGGACGAGTTCCATGTAATGCCTTCCAAGATAATAGGGGGTGTTTTCTATCTCCCTGGATTGATTTTCAATATATTCAACATCGCCCTTTATGCCGGCCCATATGACATATGTGTCATCGCTTATTTCGCCGAGTTGATCTGTAATCATTTCGGTAAGTTCAACAATTCGATTGTTGGCGCTTGATTCATCAAGCCAGGGGATTGCAGCTCCCTTATGAAATTCAAGCCTTTTAGTGGAAAACCTTTTTATCTCACCAAGGGCTGATTCTCCATGACACAGTTTAGGCCACATCTCTTCGATAGTTGAGCCGATGGCCGATATTGCGGCAGTATTGCTAATATAAACTTCTTTCATTTAATTATTCCCTTTCTCCATCGCTCACAGAATTTTTCAACAAATTCGGGACGTGTCATTAATGTCTCCCTGTCCAGATTGGTGAGGAGTTGAACCGTATATCCAGTCGCCGCTACCTGTCCCGATTCGGCTAGAATTTCATATTCAAAATTCAAGCGGGCCGCGTCACTCCAGTGAAGGGTCGCAATTATAGTCATTTCTTCATGGTATTTTAGCGGATGGTGATAATCAAGATGCATCTTGACTATGGGCGCATAGAAGTTCTCTTTACGCATGGTTATGTAGCTAAGGTCAAATTTATCACCGAATGCAACTCTACCATCTTCAAAATAGCTGGGATAGCGGCCATGCCAAACTATGCCAAGTGGGTCTACTTCTTCAAACCTCACCTTTCTCCTTGTTTCAGCCGAAAGGGGAGGAGGCGAGTCTGTTTCTGCCGTGAAATATCTTTTTTTGCGTCTGGATATCAAACTAGCCCCCTCAATTAATCCGCTTTAATCGCCCTTAAAAAAATGGTTGCAGCTTTTTCTCCACCATTCCTTAGAATTGCAGTTACCCCGATATGATCCGTTTCCCTTTTTATCTTCACTTCCCCCTGCATAGAGCTTGGAGGGTATATCTGCTTTGTAAATTTTGCCTTATCAATGTAACTTATTTTCACTTGGCAGGAAATCATCGCTTCCGTAAGTATGCGCGCCATGTCGACCATAATTACACCTGGCAGTATCGGTAAATCAGGGAAATGTCCCTCAAATCCTATGAAATTTTTATCAAGATAGAAGCTGCATGTAGTTATATTCTCTTTTTCATTAACTTCGATACTGGTTAAACTGTCAATCAATCCTTTTGAGATAGCGCTGCCATTTGTTTTGGTCAGAGTCTTATATGCTTCATCGGTTTCGATCAGAACATCAGCAGGCAAGGAGGCGCTGATATGGGGCATTCCTGGAAGCTCAAAAAACTTAAGCCCGCCTCTAGCCAGGCACTCCTTACCTCTTTTTATAGAACCCTCAACTATAGAGAAATCGCCTATCTTTGATTCCGGATTGATATGAATAGTAAGGGCGTCGCCTTTTTTTGCCGCTTTAATGAATTCGAAATTATTGATGCCGACGAGAAAACCTGTCTTCACCGGCTCGCCCATTATCCTTGAATAATAACCGTTTCCGGCGGCAACGACCTGAGCCATACACTCAACCAGGGCGTTGTTATCCATGAATCCCATATCATTCAGAAAAGGGTTGTTCTCGGCAATCGATGCTGTTCCTTTTACATGCCCGGAACCATACTCAGACAGCTCTTCTATTAAGCACATAGCTTTTCTGTGAGGTATGACCCTCGTTGCATTTATGGGTAATTTAATATTTTCCTTCATTTTCTCAAGGGTGTTAATTACGGCTCTGGTGACTTAAGTCCTTTCTTTGAAAAAGATTTTTTAACAGCTGGATTTATCTTAAATCAAAAAATGTTACTTTTTTTCGTTTCTCCGGCGGAGATATCTTTTTGTGCAGTTCCTCTGAAGAGATTATATTGATTTGTGGCACAACCCGCAGTTTTGCCCTAATGGTGTCAACCAGGTATTTGATGGTTATGGAGGCATCGTTTATAGCTACATAGAGAATTACATCGTCTGTCTCATCGCTATTCTTTAATGCTTCAATATATCCACCTTCAACGCCATCGACAGCCTCCAGGGAAGATAATATAGCTGATGGGAAGATTGTCGTTCCCTTTAGTTTAAGCATTTGATTCTTTCTTCCTATAATGGGGCCAAGCCTCGCCGTCTTGCGGCCGCATGGGCAATCTTCTTCCACAAGGAAGGAAATATCCCCCGTTTTGAACCTGATTAAGGGCATCCCTTTCACCCCGAGGGGCGTAACCGTTACTTCGCCCTTCTCTCCGTTTGGTACAGGGTTAGAATCATCGTCCAGTATTTCAAGAACTAGAAGTTCAGGTCTTAAATGCCCTCCAGAGGCTTCCCTGCATTCAGAAAAAGCCGTTGCCATTTCAGATGAGGCATATGTTGAATATATTTTTGCCGACCACATTTTTTCAACACTGCTGGCTAGAGGCAGTAATTTCATGTCTTCAGCCCTTAGAGCCTCACCTATCCCGAGAATGGAATGAACGGGCGTTTTATCTGGCCGTTGGCCCTTGTCAATTGCATGTTGACCGATTTTTCTAATCAGTGACGGGACTCCTATGATGACGCTGGGGCCGGTTGCTTTAATCAACTCCCATTGCTGGGTAGGACTGCCTGCGCCTGCCCTAATTGCCGTTGCTCCAATATTCATAGCTCCAAGATAGTAGGCAAGGCCGGCCATAAAACAGCGATCGATAGCTGCAAATATTATAATTTTGTCATCAGGTTTAATGCCGATCATTCTGAGGGTAGCCTCTTCATTATAGGCGAGCCTTGAAAGATCATCCTGCGTCTGATAAAGAATGGTCGGTTTGTCCCCCGTTGTGGCCGATGTGAGGCAGATATCTGCTATCTCTGTTTCGCTGCAAGCCAGAAAGGCTTCATTTTGATCGATAAGATCCGTTTTTGACGTGCATGGCAAGGTGGAAAGGTCTGAGATCCTTTTTATGGAGCCTGGATCTATATTATGTCTTGCAAATAATGATTTATAGAAGGGTGAATGCTTACAGGTATATTCAATATGCTCAGTTAAAAGCCTTTCTTGAAGATTTAATATTTCGGCCTTTGATTTATATTCAAGGGCAGCATGTTTTGAGGCGCCGGCTTTTTTCAATAAATGAGCAGAATTACTATTCATCTAAATGCTCCCTGAATATTGTCTCAATATGTCTTCTCAGCTTTAAGGCACGCTTGTCTTCAGGAAATGAGGAAGGGTGGATGGGCGGCAAGATTTTAATATCTACCTTTGCCGGGCTTATTAGAGGTCTATTCATAGGAAGAAATATTTCCGTACCCGTCAGCAGGACGGGAATTACGGGGATGTCCAGCGCTGATGCAGTAAGAAATGCACCGGATTGAAACCTCTGTAGTTTCCCGTCTCTAGACCTGTGCCCTTCAGGGAAGAGAACAAAGGAGACCTTTTTTTCATAAAGATCCCGTCCTTCCTTATCCAGAAAAAGCTTGAGAGGTACGTTTTCGATATCTATATATCCGGCACTGCGCATAAACCATTTAAAGAGCCATATTCTAAAAGGCCAGGAACGTACAAAGATAGTCGTATTTGCAGGAGTAAAAAGGGAGGCAAAAAAAATGTCAAGGGTAGATCTGTGATTGACAACGACAACGCATGGGCTGTTGCCGGGCAAGTTATTTAAGCCTTCTCTGTTTATTCTAAGTATGGGCCACGATATTTTAATTAAAAAAACGCCGTAAATGTGGTTGTAAATGCGGAAGGCATCTGCACCGTAATTTTTTGTCAGGCTGAGTCCGAGAATGAAGAAAGGTAATAATAGCAAAAATAAAGTGGAAGCCAGGAGCAGGTAGATGACGTAGAATAGATTCAGTATGTAAAGAAAAAACATTGTCATGCCTTAAAGCTTGAATTTTAACCGTTCTTTAAGACAGCTTTTCTTCTATAAAGGCATAAACATCTCTGAGTAGACGCATGGAACGGATCTTTTCTTCATCAATATTCCTTACAACTTTAAAATCAAATTCCTTTTCAAGGGCAACTATAAGGTCGACACTGTCAAGGCTGTCAAGGCCCAACTCTTCGTAAATTGATGCATCATCATCAAGCTCGTCTTCGCTTAGCTCAAAGAGATCAATAAGAATGTTCTTAACTTTATCGGCAATTTCATCGCGACTCATTACTGTTTTCATGCCTCCTTAAAATTAAAACAGCGTTAATACCTCCAAAGGCAAAGCTGTTTTTAATATAATATTCTACATTTTTATGATAATCATCTGTCTTAACGTGCATTATATTAGCACAATTGACGTCGGGAATTGAAAGGTTTTTTGTAGGGATCAGTTTTCGGTCATTTATCATCCTGATAGTTGCCGCAAGCTCTATGGCTCCGCTAGCTCCAAGGGTGTGTCCCAGATGACCTTTAAGGCTGCTTACGGGCGTTTTGCCACCTAAAACCTCAGCGATGGCTGCCGCTTCAGCCTTATCTCCAAGAGGAGTCCCTGTAGCATGAGCATTTATATACCCTATCTGAGATGTTAAGATCCCAGAAGAGTTTAAGGCGCCCTTGATGCAGCTTGCAATAGACTCACTGTGAGGCTGTGCTATATGTGTTCCATCTGAAGAGGTGTGAAACCCTACAACCTCAGCCAGGATAGGCGCGTTTCTGGAAAGTGCAGATTTTTCAGATTCCATTATGATGCAGCCCGCTCCTTCTCCGCAAACTGTTCCGTCTCTATCCCGATCAAAAGGCCTGGGCGATGAGGCAGGTGAATCGTTAAATCTGGACGATGTTGCATTGAGGAGATCGAATGTGCCGCACACGACGGCATCAAGTTCATCGGCGCCTCCACAGATCATTATGTCCTGCATGCCGTACTTTACCGATTCAAATGCGAGTCCCATCGCCTGGGCAGATGAAGAGCATGCTGAATCTGGCGACATGACCCTTCCCTTTATGTTAAAGGCATGTGCGATGTTGGCTGCGCAGCTATGGCTCATGATCTGAAAAAATGAGCCTGAAGAGACATTTTTAAGGGAGGCATGACTGACGTATTCATTGAAAAAATCGGAGATGGAGGAGACGCTTCCAGTTGTGGAAGAAAAACTCACTCCCGTCCTGCCTGATGTGAAGCAATCTTCAGGCATTTGGGCCGATGCCAGCGCCTCCTTGACGGCAATATAGGACATGAGAGAAGAACGGCCCATCGTACGTCTTAACTTTCTGGGTATTTCCATGATCGGAAGTTCTTCCTTTAGCGGCGCGCCGATCCAGCAATTTAAGTCCTTTATATTTTTGTTCCATACCTCTTTTTGGGAACATACGGCCGAAGAGCCGGAATATAGATTCCTCATGAGAGTTTCGATACCCAGTCCGAATGGTGAAACTATACCAAGCCCGGTTATAACTACTTTTTTCAGCGACATTTTTGCAAGCCCCCCCAGAGTTCATCCATTCCTAGAATATTGGCCGCTGAAATAACGCCTGATATGGAAGCGCCCATTAATCCCGGCATAAGAATACTCTGACCGGCGAGATATAAACCGGCAATAGATGTCCTTGCTTCCAGTTTGATTTGATTAACAGACTGTTTTAAACCATAGGCCGCGCCGCTTGATGTTCCCGTATATGACTCGTAGGTCAATGGGGAAGCGCTTGATACCACCTTGAATTTTCCATCGATTTCGGGGAGAAAGGCCAATAATCTATCAATGATTGATGATGTCTCAATCTCCTTATATTCTTTGTAATGTGATGAACGATAATTATTGTCCATGCTCAGAGTTTCAGCAAGGCGATTTTTGTTTAATTGCATAATGCAGAGCCCCTTTCTTTTTCCGTCATAGATTTCAGGATCGCATGACATAACGGCAAAGGCGCCATCCCGATTGGATGCAATCTTTTCATTGGAAAGTTTATATAGATTGGTATGGGATATTTTTTCCGGGATCTCATCAAGTTCCAGGTATACCGTAAATGGGCCGGGCGTATTTTCCATCTCTTTTATTCTTCTCAAGTATGCCGGTTTGAATCCCTTACTTGGCGCAATATCAGGAAGGAGGTGAGGATGAGGGGTGAATATGCAGTCAGTCGTTTCAATTGTATTTCCATCACTAAGGGTAAGGGCCCGAAGCTTGTTATCTTTATCGACTTCAATTTTTTTAGCGGCTGAATTCAAAAAAATATCTACATTTTCATCAGAAAGTCTCTTTCTGAAGGCATTAACAACTTCATCGCCGCCGCTTGCCACTGTCTGTGGAGAGTTGTAAAAAAATCCCATTATTAGTGCATGTACAAAAAAAGGGATTTCCTTGCCGCTGACCCCGTATAAAAACTCACCGTATTGAGAAAGTATCGATTTAAGTTCTTCTTCGGCGCCTAGAGAATCTAAAAAATCGTAAAGGCTTATTTCAGAATCCGGACCGATTTTAAAATCATTAAAGCTAAGATTAAAATTAACAAAGGGTGTTGAATCTCTAATAGTCTTGATTTTTGAGATATATCCAGAAACGGCACGGGCGCTTTTAGGGTATGAATCAGTGAGGCTTCTCTCAACCCCATCAAAGCCACATGGAAGAGGTATTTCTCTGTCGCTTATAAAAAGCTTATCAAAACAATCGCCCTTCATGTCGATACTACGAATATTGTCACGCATCTTTAGATAACGAAAGATGACAGACAGGGTGCCTGACTCTTCCAGCCCGCCTGTATAATGAAGGCCGGGATCGCACCAGACATTTCCTCGCTTAAATCGGCTGAGCAGGGGGGCCAGGTGGGCGCACTTCTCAATAATGGCGACTTTGTGCCCGTTTTGAGCAAGAAGAAGGGCTGCAGTCAAACCGCTCACCCCCGAGCCTATAATTACAGAATCATATCTCAAGCCTTAGTTCCAAGTAAAAGACAGGAATTGGTCCCTCCAAATCCGGCTGAATTGCACAGAATGATCTCAGGCCTTTCATCTATTGTTTCAGCTGCGATTTTTAGAGGAGGCGAATCTTTATCCTGGTCCTTGAAATTTATATTTGGGGCGATAAATCCATCAATGCCCATCATGATAGAATAGATGACCTGGGCGGCTCCGGCCATCCACATTTCATGACCAGTCATAGATTTTGTGGAAGAGACCCACGGTGTGGACTCACCGAAAACGCTGCTGATTGCCCTTGCCTCGGCGGCGTCTCCAATAGGTGTGGAGGTAGCGTGAGCGCAAATATAGTCAATATCTTCACGGTTCAACTGTCCGCGCTTAAGGCATATCTCCATACAACGCTCAAGTCCCTTGCCAGAAGGTACAGAAAGGGTCGATCCGTCTGAAGTAAATGCGTAAGATAATAACTTGCCTAGGATGTTTGCACCTCTCTTTTTAGCGAGGTCATATCGCTCCAAGGTTACTATTGCAGCGCCGCCGCTTGGAATTAAACCGTCCCTGCCGGAGTCGAAGGGGCGCGAGGCTTCCCCGGGGGCATCGGTTCGGAGTGAAAAGGCATTTGTTGCATCAAAACTTGATACCGATTCCCAATTTATTTCCTGAGTTCCGCCACAGATCATTCTCTCCTGGCGGCCCATTGCTATGAGATCCGCAGCCTGGCCAATGGCGTGTCCGCCGCTTGCGCAGGCGCCACTCAGTGTCCACGACGCCCCACGATTGCCTAAAATAGTGTTGAGGTTCATCGTTACAGTTGAGTT
>JAVVFD010000189.1:0-3075 GCA_032250935.1 bacterium | reverse complement strand
GGAACCGCCTTGGTACGTGAACCGTATGCCGGGTGGTGTGAGAGGACTGAGGGGGCGACCCCTCATCCTACTCGATACCAAAATTTGTATACTATCATCAGCAGGAACTAAAAACCTATACCACAAAAAACAGAAAAAACGAAATCAGCATTATCAAAATAAAACTTCTAATTAGTTTCGGTCTGTTCAGCCCATATAAGGAATCTATCTTATAATATAACTGTATGTACTCCCGACATAAACCCGATGCCACCGAAAGTCACAAATACCGTGAAGAGGGCAGCAATAAGGAGCCAAGCCATCGGCTTCCCTTTCCATCCTTTGGTGGCGCCTAAATGAATAACTGTGGCATATACCATCCATGAAATGAGAGACCATGTCTCAACAGGGTCCCACCCCCAGTATCTCCCCCACAAACCATATGCCCAGAGTGCGCCGGCCCCTATCTCCACGCTAAGGGCTATAAAACCAAAGATGGAGGTCTTAAGCATAAGCTGATCGAGATCCTTAAGACTTGGCAATTTTTTATAGAAGGACCCCTCCTTCCCTCTTGAAAGAATCCTCTCCCTAAGAAGGTATATTGCCCCCATACCTGCGGTGACACAAAAAGCTCCGTAGGCGATCCAAGCAAAAAAGACGTGTAGCCATAGCCAGTTGCTCTGAAATGGTGGAGACATTGGTTCAAGCTGGGGATTTGTCATCGCCCCATTCCCCATCATAAGCAGCACAACAGGCATAACTACAACCCCTATGGACTCCATCTTTCTGTGTCTGAATCGTACAATAGCGAAAATCGAAAGGAGGATCCAACTACTCAGCATAGAATTTTCATAGACATGCATTACCGGTGGATGTCCGACTATATTCCACCTTACAATCATACTTATGGACTGAGGCATGAAACCGGAAAGCGCCAGGTACCAGCCGAACCGGATAAATCGCTCACTTTTAAAGACCGTTCCATAAAGGTAGCAGATGAAACTTCCGCCGTATAACCAAACAGCAACCCACATGAATATAGCTTCACTATTCGTCATCTGCAAACCTTACCAACCCAACAATCCACTCATTTCCCGATTTCACCATTTCGTATTTCATCCTGTACTCCACATCAGTCCATGGTTTTACTACAAGATTTGTACCTTTTCCAAGATACCTATATCGCCACTTCTCCCTAGTCTCAACTTCCGCCCTATTACCGTTTTCAAGAGATATCCTAATAAATTTCAACTCTACAAGTTCCGATTCCATGATCTTTCTTTTACGATCAAACTCCACGAGCATCATCTTGACCCTCGTCATCTCTCTCTCTGAGGCCAGACCATCAAGCGGTTTTATATCCAACTGTCTATATACTTTAACTAATGCATCATCGTACCAGCGAATTACCCTCTTCAATTCTGCCTGATCTTTATCAAAAAAAGAGCCGCACCCGATCAACATTAATAATATAAAGACAATAAAATAATTTGATCTATGCTTCATATGATTCCCCTGTTTTCATCATTGTAATGTATCGTACAAGCAGGCCGAATACAGCTATCAGAAAGCCAGCCAGGAAAAACGGTACCCCCCTGTCTCGGCTAACCAGAATATGGGCCCAGTACTTGAACTCGGGAAAAGATATTTCCAGCCCCATCAAATTGCCTGAATCACCCATCTTTACATGCAAATATTTGGTTTCCATGCCATCCTTCCTGACTTTCAAGGCGACTACAGGGTTGTTGGGAATTGCAGACCTGCTCACAGGGCCCTCATCAGTCATCTCAAAATCAGGCAGAAATATAATATCAACTACTGCATTGGCCCCTGGCACCTCGAAGGAATCCACCTCGCTTCCCACTACCACCAAGTTGATAAAGGCATCAAGCAAAATATTCCCTCTGCTGTCCTTAACCACGAAGGCCGGGGCAAAACCGTACCTGTTGAGGCTGTATTGAAGGCCCTCTATATTCATAGGCTGGTTTACCTTTATGGAAGTATTGGAAACTGTTCCATCCCTATCAATACTGATAAGCGCCTCATGATCTATGGGGAAAGGACCCTCGTAAATACTTTTGAACTTTGTCATCATAACATTGCCTTCAGGGAAATCGATCCCTGCCAAAGGTTCACGGCCTACCGTCAAAAAGCCCGCTTTCCCGAGAGAAAGTGGATAGCCCTCAGTCAGAAGAAGTTCTGCCTCAAAAAGAGTTAGCCTGGTAACTACGGCCGCTACTATTATAGTAAGAAGACCGGCATGAAAAAACATTGAGCCCCAGAAACCGATAGACCTGTTCCTTGTATTTATCAGCCTGTCAATTGTGCAAAGAAAGGTACTTAAAAAGATGAACCCAGGAATAACGTAGAACCACGGCGACGAAGTAATCCCCCTCTCGCCAAGAGACGCGGCCACTGCATATAAAAAAGGACTTCCTACCTTTAATGCCGCCACCTCTTCCGCTGTCATGAGCGCAAAATTGGGAAGTTGCGTGGAAACAACCAGAATTACGGTCATAAGGATAAGGAGCGTTATTGCAACATTCCTTGAGAGAAAAAAACTAACACTTTTTTTATATAGTAGATTCATGCAAACAAAAACCAGGGCCTTTCAATATTACTTCATTTATATGTAATATCTATTATATAATACAAGCTCTTAAAATATTTGGTTTTTTCCAGGCAAATAGTTTTGATTCAATAATTAAATGACAACAGACAGGGGGAGTAAAAACATGCCACATAAAATAGTAAGTATGGAAAAGGTTTATTGCATCTTGATTCTAACTCTATCAATGAACTTCATCCTAATAACACCGTCGACTTCCCCGGCGGACGGTAAAAAGCTGTTAACTCAATGTGAAACGATCGTAGCATACAAAGAGGGAAAAGATATTTCAAATCTTACAATGGCCACCACAGAGGAAGCTATCTACTGTTTGGGATACATACAAGGCACTCTCGACATGAACCACTTCTACGAAATATCTATCGGCGATAACGCCATGTTCTGCATGCCTGAAAAAAAATTAAACAATATGGAAGCTACAAAAATAGTAATCCGGTATTTGCGGGAGCACCCCGAAGGCCTGAAGG
>JAVVFD010000188.1:0-3092 GCA_032250935.1 bacterium | reverse complement strand
ATAGCAAAAACGCCCTACAGCTTCAGCCAGAACCCTTCCCTTAAGGGCGCCCCTCAAGGTTTCAAACTCGCCATACGTGAGGTGAGGCTGAGCGCAGGCGCAGGTTTTATCTACGCCATGGCAGGCGACATCATGACAATGCCAGGCATGGCCACCCGTCCTGCCTATATGAATATAGAGATCGACACAAAAACCTCAAAAATAAAAGGGCTATCTTAGTGCCCGCTTTTGTTCTATTTAATCCAACAATAATTCCTGTCAATTTCAAGCCAGGCATTTTAAATAAATATACCTGTTAAAACCGAAAAATGGAAATTTCCCCTATGAAACTTAGCGCGCTTGGCCTTACCCCCTGGTTTAAAGAGAAAGCCGGTGAACTTGCCGAACCTGAACAGGAAATTGCCCGTGTAACGATAGTTGACAGGGGCTGGTATACCATCAGGAATAGGAATGGCGAGCTAGCCGCTAGGGCAACGGGCAAGTTCATGCATGCTGTCAAATCTGCGACCGATATGCCCTGCGTAGGTGATTGGGTCTTGGTGGAGTACCATGCCCTGGATAATTCCGCCAGCATACATACTCTTCTGCCGAGAAGGTCATTTCTCCGCCGGAAAACTGCCGGAAAGGGGATCGGATTCCAGATGATCGCGGCAAATATTGACGTGGCCTTCATTGTTCAATCGTGCCATTACGATTTTAATGTGAGCAGACTTGAACGCTATCTGGTTATGGCGAGTGAAGGTAATGTTGAGCCGTTGATAATCCTGACCAAAACGGATCTGGTCTGCGCTGATGAGCTGGAGCGGTTAATATCGGAAATTCGTGCTATCGGAATTCATACCAGGATTATCGCCATCAGCAATCTGACCGGGGACGGGATAGACCGGCTTAAAGAAATTATGGCCCCTGGAAAAACATACTGCGTAGTCGGTTCCTCGGGAGTCGGCAAGTCTACGCTGATTAACAAGCTCACCGGAGAGGACAAATTGAGGACGGGAGAAGTAAGTGAATCGGGCGAAGGGAAACACACCACTGTCCGCCGCCAGCTTTTTGTTCTTAAAGAGGGCGCAATGCTAATCGACACGCCGGGAATGCGGGAGATTGGTATTTTGCACGCCAGCGAAGGACTCGATGAAAACTTCGATGATATCCGGGACTTGGCGCTGAGCTGCCACTTCTCCAATTGCGGCCATACCAATGAACCGAGGTGCGCAATTTTGAAGGCGATAGAAGAAGGCAAACTACTTCAGGAACACTTGCATGATTATTTAAAGCTCAAAAAGGAGTCGGAACTCAATGAGAAGGCATATACCAATAAGCGAAAAAAGGGAAAGAGCTAAATAAAACGTCTCCAATGCCAAGGCCGTTTTTCAGCAAGACAGTTAAAGCCTCTTTACTGGTTACAATAGTTTAGCTCTCCAAATGGGGACAAATGCCTGGCCGATCAAAAAAGATTAAATGGATGGCAATGGGCTATACCTCATTATACCGGATATATTATGGGTATTTTTTTATGTTATTTGCGCTATACTTTGTAAGTATAAGGCAGGCCTTACACTATTTAGACAGAGCTTATAAATATGATAAGTATTCCCCGGAGCACAGCTGATATATGCTTGATTCATTCAGACCGGAAAAGGGAAAGGTTGGCGAGACGTAATCTCTAAAAAAATAACAGGGGGAAAGTACTGTGGAATTTGACGATATTTTAAAGATAGGGATGAACAAAGGCGCATCGGACGTGCATCTCAAAGTCGGCCTTCCGCCCATACTGAGGATTAACGAGAATCTTGTACCGCTAAAAGAGATGCCTCCCTGCTCATCAGAAGAACTTTGCCGTATGATCTTCGGGATAATGAAAGGCTCCCAAAAGAAGAGATTTCTGGAAACCCACGAACTGGATATCTCTCACGGGGTTAAGGGGCTGGGCAGGTTCAGAGTCAACGTCTTCCAGCAACGCGGCACCATCGGGACGGTCATCAGAGTCATACCTGTAAACATAAAAACCGCCGCCGAGCTCGGCCTGCCTGAGGTCATATCTAAATTGGCTGAGGAAAGGCGAGGATTGATACTGGTTACAGGAACGACGGGGAGCGGTAAATCAACAACCTTGGCGGCAATTATCGATTATATCAATTCGAACAGGACCGCCAATGTAGTGACTATTGAGGATCCCGTTGAATTCCTTCACAGGGACAAAAAGAGTATAATAAACCAGCGTGAAGTCGGACACGATACGGAAGGATTCACTCCCGCCCTGAAGGCTGCGCTCAGGCAGGATCCCGATGTTATACTTGTGGGCGAGATGAGAGACCTGGAAACTATTGAAATAGCGTTAAAGGCTGCTGAAACTGGGCATCTGGTTCTTTCTACCCTGCACACCATGGACGCCAAGGAATCGGTTAACAGGATAGTTTCCGTTTTCCCCGCCGAATACCAGCATCAGATCAGGATGTCTCTTTCGGGGGTGCTGAAAGGGATAGTTTCTCAGAGACTGGTTGCGACTGCCGACGGGAAAGGTCGTGTGCCTGCCGTAGAGGTAATGGTAACTACATCCAGGATAAAAGATTGTATTCTTAATGCAGACAAGGCTAAAGACATCCCCGAAGCTATAGCCGCGGGGCATACAATATACGGTATGCAGACCTTTGATCAATCTCTAATGGGGCTTCTTAAAAGGGGACTCATAAGCTACGAAGAAGCGATAAAGAATGCTACAAATGCAGATGATTTTGCCCTTAAGATAAAAGGTGTCTCTTCAACCAGCGATGGACAGTGGAAAGACTTTGAGGAAAAAGAAGATGGATCTAGTAAAGAAAAGGGGGGTTCTGGTATCGACATAGAACGATTCTGATCTTTAAAAAAGCTAAAGAAAGGACAGGCCTCACATTGTACGTTCAGAAACTTGAAGATATAGTTAATGCTGACATAGAAAGGCTTGGCAGCAAGGCCGCAAACCTGGCACAAATCATGGCGCAAGGATTTTTGACAATAATATTAATTAAAGGAACCGGACATATCGTAACTATTCAGCGAAAAAAATGAAAGAAATCTCTTGACACGGTTTTTTCGATAAAAAGCTTTTTTTCATG
>JAVVFD010000187.1:0-3178 GCA_032250935.1 bacterium | reverse complement strand
GCGAGGAATGTCACCTTTGACGAGTTGGTCACTGCCTATTTCCAGCAAGTGGTTGGTCTAGTTGATGGAGGGGCTGACATCTTGATGGTGGAAACCATCTTTGATACTTTGAATGCCAAGGCAGCCATGAAAGCCGTGGCCGATGTCCTGCGTGAGAAAAAAACCCGTCTCCCGGTGATGGTTTCAGGAACCATTACCGACGCCAGCGGACGGACGCTGACTGGCCAGATGATGGAAGCCTTCTGGAATTCGCTAAGGCACGCAAGACCTCTCAGCATAGGACTTAACTGCGCACTAGGGGCAAAGGAATTAAGGCGGCATGTTGAGGAACTTTCAAATATTGCCGACAGTTTTGTCAGCGCCCATCCGAATGCCGGTCTGCCGAATGAACTCGGCGGTTTTGATGAAACCCCCGAGGCGATGGCGGCAGAGATCAAAGAGTGGGCTGAAAGCGGTCTCCTCAATATCATAGGAGGCTGCTGCGGCACTAATCCCGACTATGTGAGGGCCATTGCCGAAGCGGTGAAGGATATACCGGCCAGGAAACGGCCCCGGATTGAAACAAAATGCAGGCTTAGCGGCCTTGAACCTCTTAATATCGGGGAAGAGACACTGTTTGTAAATATCGGCGAGCGTACGAACGTTGCCGGCTCTGCAAAATTCAAGCGCCTCATTATGGAAGGTGAACATGAGGAGGCCCTTTCCGTTGCCCGCCAGCAGGTGGAAAACGGCGCTCAGATCATCGACATCAACATGGATGAAGCGATGCTTGACGGCAAAAAGGCGATGGTTGAATTTCTCAACCTTATCGCCTCAGAGCCTGAAATATGCAAGGTTCCAGTCATGATTGACTCTTCAAAGTGGGACATACTGGAGGCTGGCCTCCAGTGCATCCAGGGGAAGGGGGTGGTCAACTCCATCTCCCTTAAGGAAGGCGAAGAAGAGTTTAAAAGGCACGCCAAGCTCCTTAAACGTTACGGCGCCGCCACCATCGTTATGGCCTTTGATGAAAATGGTCAGGCCGACAGCTATGAGCGTAAGGTTGAGATATGCACCCGCTCCTATAATATACTTACCGCTGAAATAGGTTTTCCCGCCGAGGATATAATTTTCGATCCCAATATCTTTGCCGTTGCCACAGGAATAGAAGAGCATAACAGCTATGCCGTGGATTTTATAAAGGCAACAAGAACCATAAAGAAAACTCTTCCCCACGCGCTCGTATCGGGCGGCGTATCCAACGTCTCCTTCTCCTTCAGGGGAAACAATCCGGTCCGTGAGGCTGTTCATTCTGTATTTCTCTACCATGCTATCAAGGCCGGTATGGATATGGGTATTGTCAATGCCGGACAATTGGCAGTTTATGACGGTTTACCCGAAGAGCTAAAGGAGCGGGTTGAGGATATAGTTCTTAATCGCCGTGAGGACGCAACGGAAAGGCTTGTTGAGGTTGCAGGGAAATATCTCGGAACGGGCGAGGCTGTAAAGGAAGATCTTGAGTGGCGAAAGGAACCTGTTGCCAAGAGACTCGAACATGCCCTAGTTAAGGGGGTTACCGAATTTATTGATGAGGATACGGAAGAAGCCAGACTGGAGGCGGAGCGTCCCATTCACGTTATTGAAGGGCCTCTTATGGACGGCATGAATGTCGTTGGAGACCTCTTCGGGGAGGGCAAGATGTTCCTGCCCCAGGTGGTCAAAAGCGCCCGCGTTATGAAGAGGGCCGTAGCCATCCTTCTTCCCTATATCGAGGCGGAAAAGGGCGAAGGAGCGCAAGCCAAGGGTAAGGTGCTCATGGCCACAGTAAAGGGTGATGTCCACGATATAGGGAAAAATATCGTTGGAGTAGTGCTTCAATGCAATAACTATGAAGTTGTTGATCTGGGCGTCATGGTTCATGGCCAGACGATTTTAGATAGAGCCAGGGAGGAAAAGGCCGATATCATCGGCCTTTCAGGCCTCATTACGCCGTCGCTGGACGAGATGGTTCACGTGGCTGCAGAGATGGAGCGGCTCGGCTTTGATCTGCCTCTTATGATTGGAGGGGCGACAACGTCAAAGGCTCATACGGCGCTTAAGATTGCAACCGCCTATTCCGGCCCCGTAGTTCATGTGCTTGATGCGTCTAAATCGGTGCCTGCCGTGAGCAGCCTCATATCGACTAGCCTCAAAGTCGGTTTTGTCGAGACCCTTAAAAAAGAGCAGGAAAACGCCAGGCTTCAATACGGCAAGAAGGGCCTGATCAAAAAGTACCTCTCCATTGCCGAGGCGAGAGAGCGAAGGGCAAAACTCGATTTTGGCGTTGGAGCGCTTGCCGAGCCGAAGAGCCCCGGCATCACTATTTTCGAGGACTATCCACTTGCAGAGATTGCAAATTATATCGATTGGACTCCCTTTTTTATAGCATGGGAGATGAAGGGACGCTATCCCGAAATCCTTGATCGAGCAGATAACGGCGGCGAGGCGAGGAAACTTTTTGATGATGCCAGGGCCATGCTGGATAAAATAGTCTCGGAAAAGCGCCTTAAGGCGAATGGCGTAGTTGGTATATTCCCGGCTAATTCTGTTGGTGATGATATCGAAATCTATAGTGATGAAGAGCGCCACACGCTGGCTGCAACCTTCCATACCCTCAGGCAGCAGGAGGAAAAGAAGGGTGGAGAGGCGAATTTTGCGCTTGCAGATTTTGTGGCGCCTAAGGCTGATGGGATTAAAGACTGGTGCGGAGCATTTGCGCTCACTGCCGGCATAGGCATTGATATTTTGATTAAAGAGTTTGAATCAAGGCATGACGAATACTCCGTCATTATGGCAAAGGTGCTTGCCGATCGCCTTGCGGAGGCCTTTGCAGAACTTATTCATGAGAAATTGCGCAAAGAACTTTGGGGCTATGCGCCCGATGAGAAATTATCAGATGAAGAACTGATTCGCGAAAAATATCGAGGCATCCGCCCAGCTGCCGGGTATCCATCCAACCCCGACCATACGGAAAAGGATATTATATGGCAACTTTTAGATGCTGAGAAGAATACAGGCATCTGGCTGACCGAATCGAAGGCTATGCATCCGGCGGCATCGGTGAGCGGCCTGTTTCTGGGCATGATCGGCTCGGCCACATACATCCGAACCCGCAGACGCTGAGGACCCCCGGCCCCCAGGTGACCGGCCTGGCCTTCGC
>JAVVFD010000186.1:0-3185 GCA_032250935.1 bacterium | reverse complement strand
GTTTTTTTATAGACAAAGCAAGATAAACACCTTAAACAATAGAGATATTTTGTGCTCTTCACGATCATTTTGATGTCGGGTTTCTCTGTGCTTCTGTGGTAGAAAGTGTTATTTACAATTTTTTTACGAATGAGCCTAATTTTTTGATGAATTGGGTCATACTTTTTCCAGCGCCTGCTCGATATCAGCTATAAGGTCTCCCGTATCTTCAATGCCGACGGCATATCTTATGAGGTTGTCCTTTATTCCTAGGTTAAGTCTTTCTTCCGTTGAAAGTTCGTAAAAACTCATGAGAGATGGTTGCTCTATGAGAGATTCGACCCCTCCAAGAGAGGGAGCTATATATGGTATGCGTACGGAATCTACAAGCCTTGTCCCTTCATCCAGCCCGCCTTTGATCTCGAAGCTTACCACTCCCCCAAAGCCGCTCATCTGTTTTTTGGCTATTTCGTGACTTGGATGACTCTTGAGCCCCGGATAATATACCTTCTCCACCTTGGGGTGTTTCTCCAGAAATTCAGCCAGCGCCTGAGCTGTCTTGTTTTGTTTTTCCAACCTGATGGCAAATGTCTTGATCCCCCTGATAAGGAGGTAGGCGTTATGAGGATCGACGATGCCTCCCATTATCCCCCTTGTCTCTCTTATGGCGCTGACTATGGGCTCTTTCCCCAGTACGGCGCCTCCCAGGATATCGTTATGGCCTCCCAGATACTTGGTTGCGCTGTGTATGACGATATCTATGCCGAATTCGAGGGGGCGCTGGTTGTACGGCGTTGCAAAGGTGGCATCTATAATAGTTTTAACCCTGTGTTTCTTTGCAATTTTTGCAACCTTTTCAAGGTCCAGTACATTGAGATATGGATTGGTTGGAGACTCGGAAAAGATGATCTTTGTCTTCTCTGTAATTGCCGCCTCCATGGCATCATAATCTCCCGGAGGCACTATCGATAGATCGATCCCGAATTTCTTCAAATAGGTTAGGCAGAATTGCCTTGTCCTGCGATAGCTGTCGCTTGTTATGACTATGTGCTGTCCGGCGGAAAGCATTCCGAGAAGAGTGAAGGTGATCGCCGTCATTCCCGAAGAAAATATTGCACATGATTCGGCTCCTTCCAGCTCGGCCAGCTTCTGTTCAGCCGCTTTTTCCGTATAGTTCCCATAGCGGCCATATTCTTCCCGGTCTAAATCTCCTTCCATATAGCTGCAAAGCTCTTTGGTATCTTTAAACCAATAGGTTGAGGTCTGGAATACGGGGTATGTAAGGGAGCGTTGGGGGAGGGCCCTGTCATCTCCGCCGTGCACCGCCCTCGTTGAAAAGCCTGTTTTTTTCGTGCTCATAAAAAATCCTTTTGTAGCGAAATTGTGTTAATTATGTTATCTGTTTCCAAGTTTTTCGTAGATAGCCTTTTTTACGGCATCTACATCAGCTGGAAGATCTATCGGCCTGTTGGCATAGCGGGATTCGACATCATCTATAGTTCCTTCATGATAGCCCTGCTTGAATTCGGTGAATTTAAGGCCGTGCGCTGTCGAGACTACGACTACCTTGTCTGATGATTTAATTATCCCTTTTTTGATCAATTTAATAAGCGCTGCAAGCGCTACGCCGGTATGGGGGCAGTTGAACATGCCTGTCTTGTCGCCCCTTGCCGCCGCATCGGCCAGTTCCTCTTCGCTTGCCTGCTCCACTATACCGTTAAACTCTTTTAGTACCTTAACAGCTTTCTCAAAGCTCACCGGATTGCCTATCTGTATGGCGCTTGCAAGTGTTTTTTGAGCCTGCATGGGCTCGAACTCTTCGTAATCGCTAAGGAAGCTCCTGTATAGCGGGTTTGCCCTTTCGGCCTGAGCCACGACTATTCTCGGGCGCTTGTTGATTATCCCGAGCTTCTCCATCATAATGAATCCCTTGCCAAGGGCGCTTACATTGCCAAGATTTCCTCCCGGAATAATAACTACATCAGGCACGTTCCAGTCAAACTGCTGGACTATCTCGAAGGCCACCGTTTTTTGCCCCTCAACCCTTAGGGAGTTCATGGAGTTGGCAAGATATATTTTATTGTCGGCAGTAACCTCTTTGACTATTTCCATGCAGCCGTCAAAATCGGTATCGAGCGAAAGGACGATGGCATTATTGGCTATAGGTTGTATGAGCTGTGCCAGAGAGACCTTGTCTTTCGGTAGGAATACAATGGCCGGTATCCCGGCAGCTGCGCAGTATGCCGCAAGAGCGGCAGAGGTGTCACCCGTGGACGCGCATGCAACGGCGCTTATATCTTTCCCATCATTGATCATCTGCTTGACTACTGAGACGAGAACGGTCATGCCGAGGTCCTTAAAAGAGCCTGTATGGGAGTTGCCGCAAAGCTTGATCCACAGGTCAGAAAGCCCAAGCTCCTTGCCGAATCTTTCGGCCCAGAAGAGGTTCGTGTTCCCTTCAAACAGCGAAACGACGTTGTCGCCTGATATGTGCGGAGCTATCCATTCTTTTTTTCCCCATACGCCGCTGCCGTAGGGCCATACATTTTTCTGCCCCCTTTTTTCAAAGAGCGCCTTCCACTCAGAGCCCGATGTCTTTTTCAGCTCCTCCATATCGTGGGTAACCTCTAAAAGGCCACCGCAGTTTTTGCAGCTATATATAACCGCATCCAAGGGGTATTTTTCGTCGCACCCCCTGACACACTGAAACCAAGCATTGTAAGCCATTAAATTGCCCCTTTTAAAACAAATGGATTTAAGGGTTAATGATAGGATAAAGGTTATGAAAAGTCAAAATATTTGAGGTCTGGAGAGGTTGGGGATAAATAGTAGACCTTAGTAATAATCTTTACGGGATAACTCTTAAGCAAGCTTGTTATTCATGAAAAAACTACAGTACGATTGTTGTAAACCAGAGTTTTTCTATTGATGTGAAGCCATATCGCCCTTGAAAGCACAATCTTTTCAAGGTCCCGTCCCTTGCGAACCAGGTCTTCTACCGAATCGGCATGGCTTGCCCTTGCAACATCCTGCTCAATTATGGGGCCGGCATCAAGTTCGCTTGTAACATAATGGCTTGTCGCCCCGATAATCTTAACTCCCCTTTCATATGTGCGTAATCTCCTGAAAGTTTCCAGCTAATCTCTTTTATCGTTTCCAGTAAATCTCTTTTTATGTTTCCACTCAATCCACTGATTGTTTCCAGT
>JAVVFD010000185.1:0-3268 GCA_032250935.1 bacterium | reverse complement strand
CCTCGGAGCTTACACGGTTCTCCTCATCCCAGGCAATTCTCCGCTTCTTGCCGCTACTGTCATGGTCCCAGCCGAGCATATTGCCGTTTGCATCGTAGAGGTAGCTCTTATCACCTTTCTAGATTTTTTCAGATACTATGTTATCCTGTCTGCCATGTCACGAATAGAATCTACCTTTCATGACCCCAGATTTTTCATTCCTTGTTTGCAATTTATTCATCTTTATGGTTTAAATGGTGCGTTAAAAATTAAAAGTAACGGGTGATAATTATGCGATGGTTTTATTTTATTCTTCTTCAGTTGCTCCTGGTTGCGATCTTTTCAGTCGCTGTCTACGTCCATAAGGACAAGGTGATCCTGTTAAAAAGGCCCCCTCAATCACTGGCAAAGTGGTATAAGCCGGAAAATAAACGGCAGGTATGGTTGCACAATATGTTCAAGCTTCGCCGCGAAATGCAGGCGGTTGGCTTCTATGCAGATAGAAAGGATGCCAAAAATCTGGAAAGCCGGGTAAGGGAGTTGAGCAAACATTACCTGGAGATTGGCGATATGGTTCCCGAGTGGAAGGGACTGCTCGATTTTAAGGCTCTTACCATGTTGCAGGAAAGTGCCAAGGCCGGGCGATATGGAGATCTGTCCCGTGACGTCGATAATTTAAACAAAAGCTGCCGCTCCTGTCATAAGGATTACCGCGCGGTTACGGCGGCAATTTACCGCGCCCCCGATTTCAGCTCCCTTGAAATTAATTTATCGACCTCTTTTGTCAGCCACATGAAAAGACTCAACAAAGATGTGAATCAGATCAAGATCGCTTCTCAAGATGGCATGAAAGAGTTGGCCCTTTCAGCCTTGTCGGATTTAAAGGAAGGGATAAATATGCTGGGCCTAAGCTGCGGGAGTTGCCATAAAAAGGATGGCCCCCTCTACCCCGATGATACAATCGGCAAGGCTATAGACAGCCTGGAGGAGAGCCTGAAAACAGGGATAGCCAAAGATCAGGGAAGATATCTGGGCGCTCTGGCTGTGATGGCCTGTGCCCGCTGTCATGGCGTCCACCGCATATCCTATGATGCCGGGAAGGTCTTATCAGCGGATCAGGACTGGCTTGAGCTTATAAGGCATTAACCCTTGCCTTTCGGGCAGTGGCAAGGCGATGAACCCCTTTAACCGTTCCTTTCCAGCCGGCCCTGAAATATACTGTTTAAACAGATTTAGCCCCTTATTATAGCTTAAATAAAGACCGGAGCCACTCTTGGATCTCATAATCAGCAAGCTGCAAATCCCCATTGAAAAAGATGGGACCGATGAATATTTAAGGGCCACTTCACAGATGATGGGCACCGGTGAAAAAGATATTGCTATCGTTAAGATCCTCAGCAAGTCACTCGATATGAGGGACAGGGAGCAGTTCTATTACAATGTTTCACTCGTTATCACAATAGATGAGAGCTTTGAAAACAGGCAGGCATTTCCATCATATAAAGAAGAGGTAATAGAAAAGAGGGAGGCCGTAAATATTAAAGAGAGGCCCATAATAGTCGGCTTCGGACCCGCAGGCATATTTGCCGCCCTTGAACTTGTCGACCGCGGGCTGAGACCCGTAATATTTGAAAGGGGCAGGAAGATAGAGGAGCGCTCTCTCGATGTTCAAAGGTTTATAAAAGAAAGGGAGCTTGATGCCGAATCAAATATCCAGTTCGGTGAGGGGGGCGCCGGTTCATACTCTGACGGGAAGCTCTTTTCAAGGAGAGATAATAATACTGGCCACGTAAACCGGGTCCTTGAGACCTTTGTTAAGTTCGGAGCGCCTGAAGAGATAGTCTACATCGGCAAGCCCCACCTAGGGACGGATCTGCTTTGCAAAATAGTCCGCAATATGAGGAACTATATTATCGACAGAGGCGGCGAGGTGCATTTCGGCTCGAAGATGACCGATCTGATAATATCGGAGGGGAGAGCCGGAGGTATTGTTGTAAATGGTGAAAAGGAATTTCTTTCTTCAAGCGTCTATATCGCCCTTGGACATTCCGCCCGCGACAGCTTTGAGATGATGCATAAAAAGGGCGTTGCCATTGAGGCCAGGCCGATTTCCGTCGGCGTGAGGATTGAGCATCCAGCCGATACGATCGATCTCATGCGCTATGGTCAAAAGTACAAGGGCTACCCATCTCTTGGGGCCGCCGCCTATTCCCTCAATTATACGAACCGGAGGATCAGGAGGGGGGTTTATACCTTTTGCATGTGCCCCGGAGGTGAGGTGGTTAACGCCTCATCGGAGCAGGGCATGCTGGTCTTAAACGGCATGAGTTATTCGCAAAGGGAATCCCCCTTTTCAAATGCGGCCCTCGTTGTAAGCTGCCATGTTTCTGATTACAGCTCAAGCGGCCCACTGGCCGGTATAGAGTTTCAAAGGGATATTGAGCGAAATGCCTTCAGGGCGGGAGGGGGCAGGTGGGAAGTGCCGGCGCAAAACCTGATCGATTTTTTGGGTGACGGCATCTCTTCAGTCTTGAATGAAAATTCATATAAGATGGGGGCCGTCCCTGCCGATATGAAGGAGATCTTTCCTGCTTTTGTCATCGACGAGCTTAAGGTGGCATTTTGCAAATGGAGAGAAGAGGCGCCTTTATTTGTTTCAGGCTCTGCCATATTGCTGGCCGCCGAAACAAGGGCGGCATCTCCCCTGCGGATCAGTCGCAATGAAAGGTTTGAATCGGTAAACGTAAAAGGTCTTTATCCCCTTGGTGAAGGTTCGGGATATACAGGCGGCATAACAAGCTCCGCCGCCGATGCCATAAAGGCCGTTGATATGCACTTCATCTGAGGCTGGAGGAGGTAATCTGCAGGGAATAAACAGGGCCGATATTAAACCGGGCCTGACCGTGAAGGTAGTCAGGAAGGAAGACCAGCGCACGGGGAGACTGACGGAAGGGCTTGTGAAAGATATTCTGACAAAGTCGCCTACCCATCCCCACGGCATAAAGGTGCGCCTTGAAGGAGGCATGGTGGGAAGGGTGAAGGAGATAGCGCCTTAAGTCTTTACAGGAAGGGGATTAGTGGTATATTCAAGAAAAACCTGGCTTCCAAAAGGGATGGGCCTGAAGTTTGGCCCGCTAGCCCTTGGGGGCATAGCGGCAAATCGTTTCGAATAAACGTTTCTTGCTGACCGGCTTTGAGATGTAGGCGCTGAACCCGGCATTTAGACAGCTTTCTTCATCCTCCTTGAAGGCATGGGCCGTCAGCGCTATGAGAGGCGTTCTCTCCAGGC
>JAVVFD010000184.1:0-3295 GCA_032250935.1 bacterium | reverse complement strand
AGTATGGGCCTTTGAAAAGATCTTTTTTCCCGATCATGTTTTTCGGGCTGGCAGTTGAACTTGCCAGCCCCGGGAAGTTCTATCCACATTACTATGAGCATCTGCTTCCCTTGCTTTGCACCGTTTCTGCTCTATTCTTTAAAGATTTTTATGGATATCTTGAAACAAGAAATAAAACTTTTGCACCAAGCTTAATAGGTTTATTGTTTCTGTTTGTTTTTGCGCACCTTTCATATCCACAGATCTCCTACCTGAAGTTGCATGGTGACGAAATATCACTAAAAAAGTATGGGAAGTTTTATCCGGAAGTTTCTGAGGTTGCAGAATTTGTAAAGGGTCAAACTCAGGAATGTGAGACAGTTTATGAGTGGGGGGGGGAGCCGGGCATATATTATTACAGTAAGAGAAGGGCTGCGTCACCGATAAACAACATCTTTCCTTTTATAATGGGACCCGCTGATATTCGATCCAAGAGGTTGACCCGTGTATACAAAAAAATCATGTCTGAGCCACCGGCGCTTTTTATATGGAATCGTGGAGACCGCAGATCCTTCAAGCTTGATGAACGCTTTCAGAAATTGCTCACGGATAATTACAAGTTGTCTAAGAAAATAGGTTCTTATTATATATATGAATATAAAAACAGGACTAAATGCGGATGAAAAATAAAACAGACATAATACCCTTTAGTAAGCCTGTAATTTTAGGCAATGAACAAAAATATCTTAATGAAGTTGTCAAAAGTGGAAAATGGTCAGGAGATCATCTCTTTACGCACAAGTGCAATACTTGGTTGGAAAAAAAGACAGGGGGAAAAAAGGCATTACTGACGACATCTTGCACTCATGCCCTTGAAATGGCTGCTCTGCTCATTGACATAAAAGAAGGCGATGAGGTGATAATGCCTTCTTATACTTTCACCTCCACCGCTAACGCTTTCATATTACGAGGAGCCAGACTTGTATTTATTGATATCAAGCCAGATACAATGAATATGGATGAGAAGTTGATCGAGTCGGCCATTACTGAAAGGACCAAAGCGATTGTTCCTGTTCATTATGCCGGTGTTGCCTGTGAGATGGATGAAGTCATGGAAATTGCTAATAAATATAATCTTATTGTTGTAGAAGATGCCGCCCAGGCACTAATGTCGTCATACAGGGGGAGACCGCTGGGAACAATCGGTCATTTCGGCACGTTCAGTTTTCATGAGACTAAAAATTATACCTGTGGCGAGGGGGGGGCGATTCTTATCAACGATGAAAACTATAATTTGAGAGCAGAGATAATAAGGGAGAAGGGAACTAATCGTTCACAGTTTTTCAGGGGAGAAATTGATAAATACAGTTGGCAGGATATAGGCTCATCTTATCTTCCCAGCGAGTTGAATGCAGCCTTTTTATATGCTCAACTTGAGGTAGCTGAAGATATAAATAAAGATAGGCTAAAAACATGGGATGTTTATTATAATAAATTAAAACCATTGGAGGCTGAGGGGTTAATCGAATTGCCAAGAAACCCTAACTATTGTGAACATAATGCACATATTTTCTATCTAAAGGTGAAAGATGTTGATATGAGGACAAGTCTTATCGCTCATTTAAAGGATAAAGGTATATATGCTCATTTTCATTATGTCCCTTTGCATAGCAGTAAAGCGGGTTTAAGGTATGGCAGGTTTAATGGAGAGGATATATACACTACCCGTGAGAGTGAAAGGTTGGTCAGGCTTCCATTATATTACGGTATGTCAGATATGGATGTTGAGAAGGTATGCTGCTGCATTGAGTATTATTATAGAGGATGAATATGAATAGTGAACAGACATATGGATTTCAGTCACATTTGAGTCCTGATTTTCCATCACAAATCATTGTAGATGTAACGGAGTTTTGTAATCTGGCTTGCATTCATTGCCCTCAAGAGGCATTCTCAAAGTCCGAGGCTTTTGGTGGACGCCACTTAGATCCCATGCTACATAAGAAGCTTATAGATGAAGTAGCGGCAGATGGGAAGGGTATATGCAAATATTTGAGATATACGGGTCAGGGTGAGACACTGTTGCATCCTCAATTTATGGAGATGATAGAGTATGCCGGTAAACATGCCGACGTACCTATAAATATTACAACAAACGGGATGCTTCTAAAGGAGGCAAAGGCGAAGAGACTCCTTGCTGCCGGGGTTGATGTCTTCGATATAAGCATTGATGCAAACACTCCTGAAACTTACGCCAGGGTGAGAAAAAATGGTGACTTGAATATAACCAGACCCAATGTATTGCGCCTCCTGGATCTCATTAAAAAAGGTCGATATGACACAAGAGTTGTTGTAAGTTTTGTAGAACAACCTTTGAATGCAGATGAATCGGATGATTTCAAGATTTTTTGGGAAGATGCAGGGGTCGACTATGTCATTATCAGGCGCCTTCATTCCTGTGCCGGCTCGAAAGAGAAGCTGGCTGACAAGATGAGAGATGAATCTTCGGTGAAACGCAGGCCCTGCCTTTATCCCTGGGAGAGGCTTGTGCTGAGTCCCACAGGGCAGATAGGGTTTTGCCCCGCCGACTGGAAATATCAGGCAAAGATAGCTTATTTTAAGGATGTAACAATCAAAGATGTTTGGAAAAGCAAAGAGATGCAAGACTTAAGGTCTGCACATTTGCAAAATGACTACAGTTCTCATGATTTCTGCGGCCAATGCCCCGACTGGGCAGCTACAAGGTGGCCATATGAAGGAAGAGCCTATTCTAATATGATGCAGGAGTTTATACCAGCTGATCTGATTGATGAGGAACAGGGTTAAGGTGAAAGTAGGTATTATTCAGTCAAATTATATCCCCTGGCGAGGCTACTTTGATTTCATTGATGATGTTGATGTTTTTATCTATTATGATGATGTCCATTATTCAAAGAACAGCTGGAGAAATAGAAATAAAATTAAGAATGCCAATGGAACATCATGGGTTACAGTTCCAGTTGAATTCAGTTTAAGTAGCGAAAAAAAGAATGTAGAGGATATCAAAATAAGCTATCGTCAAAACTGGCAGGACAAGCATGTCAAATCAATTGGACAAGCTTATTCAAAGACGCCTTTTTTTTCGCATTATTCAGAAGAGTTGTTTGATATGATTGGCCAGAAATTTGAATATTTATCTGAGCTGAATGTAAATATAAATAACTGGATTATGAAACAGTTAGGTATAGATACAATAATTCGGATGTCATCTGAATATAATGCTTGCGGTGCAAAGACGGAAAGACTTATAGATTTATTAAAGAAGGTGGGCGCAACG
>JAVVFD010000183.1:0-3465 GCA_032250935.1 bacterium | reverse complement strand
CTAAGAAAAATGTGCGGGTGGGATGATAATACTCTGGATTTAGTCATTAATAAAAATTATTCATGAGGTGGCCCTGGGGGATATATTGATCTGTTTGGATATTGTCATGAACCACAATCCAGTGGACCGATGAAAGGAGTTCCATTCCGTAAGGCGTCTCAAACCCGTCAACGAGGCCTGCAACTTTTTCAAGCCTTAATATTTTAATTACAGCTACTTACCTTGGTCCGACCCTGTCAGCGTACTCATCACCATCCCCTTCACATACCTTCCCATGACCCCGGCCACCTCCTTGAGCCTGTAACGGTCGCGCATATTGCAGCCGTCGCATATCTCGGGGATCGGGCCTGTCAGCTCCCTCATTTCGAGCGCCTTGCGGATACTCAGGTCATTAACAGAGGCGAGGGTATTTTTGTGAGTGATGTCGTTGTAGCAGTACATGTATTCCCCCTCGGCGGTGATAAAAAGGTCCGTGTTCCTTGGTATGCACCTGAAGCTGTTTTTCCATGTCTGCTGGAATATCTCTCTTGCTGAGGGGATGAAGTCGAGCTCCTGCGAAAGGAGATTGTAGCGCTTGATTACCGCTCTTAGCTTTTCCGTCGCCTGGTGGTGCTCCTCCATAGTCCCGGCGCGGTTGTAGAGTGTGGGGGACATTGTGAGCAGCTTGACCCCCTGCTCCTTCAGCCATTCAATTGTTTGGGGGAGAGTCTCTATACACTCGGCCAAGGGTGTGAGGCTGATAGCGAAGGGAGTCTTTTTGAGCAACTTCTGCGCAAGTATGATGTTTTCCTTCACCCTTTTATGATTGAGACCAACGTGGACGCTCTCGTAGACCGACCGGTCGATGCTGGAAAAGGAGAGGATGAGGAGGCCGATCCTACCATCAAGGTGATTGATCTTCCCTTCGTCGAGCAATTCGCCGTTGGTCACCATGTCGAATCTGGCAGGGTGTCTTCCTACTTCCAAAACGTACTCCATGAAGCGGGGGTGCGTCGTCGGCTCGCCGTACCCCGCGATGACGGTGCGAAAGACATCCCTTGTGTTGATCCTCTCCAGTGTCCTGTAAAAGGTCTCATCCTTCATGATAAGGGGATTTTCTATCATCGACTGGGGGCACATTGAGCAACGCGCGTTGCACTTGCTGGACCACTCCATATTTACCGCTACCCTGTAAGCGCTCATTTCCTACTCCTTTCTTACCAGTCTTGGTATATGCTTCGAACAGTTGGGAACCACCTGCTCGATTTCTACGACGATGACACGGGGGGCATCGGGAAAGAGATCCTTCATCTTCCCCGAGTCGTGAACACTCGCCCTACCGTTGACACGTAGCCGCCCGCCATCGGAAAAGTCAATGAATAAACATCCCACGTGAGGGTTCTCAAAGATGTTGCCTATGCTCATGAAGGCGCCGTTCCCCTCGAAGTCGGGGAAGGCGAAACGGCCAGGATCGAGGATTCGGATGAGCCTCGGCCCTCCCCCCTTGAAAGAGCAGTCGCATTCCCCGCTATTATTGCTCGTGGCGAGGAAGAAGAACTCCACAGCTTCGATTCGGGGGATGAGCTCATCGGGGATTCGCTCCCATAGCAGCCTCTTTCTCCGCGCCTCGTCCCATATATCCTTCGAATCCCACCTCTCCTGGGCCTCTATTTCACCTTTGTAGAACCAGCTGTCTTCTGCCATAGTCTTGTCCCCTCTCTTTGTCTTTACATTTATACATAGCACCTGCCGTGCCAACTGGAACAAATGTGAGGCAACCTCCGACATAGGCTGCCAGGAAGGGCCTTTGCAAGAAAAGATCGGCCTCGAATAAAAAAATAGAGGGGCAAGGTCATACAAAATTTTGTACTGCTATAAAAAAATTTGTACTGCTTTGAACCTTGTTTTCCACCCGTCAATCCTATTCCCCAAGGGTGAAGGCATTGCCCTTTTGGCGAACCCGGTCAAGAAAAACTGCCCTCCCTCTTCAGGTGTCGAGACTATCACGGTCAGGTGATGGCCGCCTACAGCCAGGCTCCAAAGGCAAAGAGGCAAAGAGGCAAAGAGGCAAAGAGGCAAAGAGGCAAAGAGGCAAGCAAATTTTGTCTTGACACCTCATCTATACATCCGTTAAATTAACCGAACGGTCGGTTTTGTGAAAAAAAGAGGGGCGCGCTATGAGATCAAAAGGAGAAATAACGAGAGAAAAGATAATTTCCGAGGCGGTCGGCCTCTTCCATAAGAAGGGATTCGGTGCAACCAGCGTCAGCGACCTGATACAGGCGGCGAAGATCAAGAAGGGGAGCCTCTATTTCCACTTTGCTGGCAAGGATGACGTAGTTTATGCCGTTTTAGCTCAAGCCGGGGAAAATTTCATGAAGTTCCTTGATTCTTCTCTTACGGGCAAAACGCCGGGAGATTGTCTGGAAAACTTCTTTAAAAATGTCCTGGAAAGGCATCGCAGTTCCGGTTTTGTGGGGGGATGCATCTTCGGAAACACGGCTCTCGAAGCAAGCGACACCTGCGAGCGTCATGCCGCCTTTGTTGACCTGATATTTGACGAGTGGACGGAAAAGATCCGGAAAAAGGTCGAAGAAGCACAAAAAAACGTCGAAGTGACGAAAGAGATCGCCTCCGATGCGCTTGCCTGTCACATCGTCTCCGTTATCGAAGGGGGCATCATGCTTTCCAGGCTCAAAAAGAAAGAGCAGCCCCTCAGAGACTGTCTCGATTCTTTGAGAGTGTTTTTGAAACTGAAAAAATAAATGACAGCTTTTACTTATCGGAAGGAGGATTTATCATGACGAGGATTAATGCGCTAGACTATGACAATGCGGAGGCTGAGGCCGCAGCCGTTCTTAAAGAGATAGAGAAGGCCTTCGGGATGGTTCCAAACCTATTCAGAACCTATGCCCACCATGCTCCCCTGCTGAAAGCAAACTGGGACAAGGTCAAAGCCGTGATGATGCAGGGAAATCTGCAGAGAAAGGTGAAAGAAACGATAGCTGTTCTGGTAGCCAAGGACAACAGTTGCGCCTACTGCATTGCCGCCCATACCGCCGCCCTCAAGTCCATCGGAATAAGCGATGAAGAGATTAGGAGGATTGAGGAAGATCCGGACAAGGCCGACTTCAGCGAAAAAGAGAAGGCACTCATAAGATTTGCAAGAAAGGCGAACAAGGAGCCTTTGGGCATTACCGACGAGGAGTTCAGCGCTTTACGCGCATCGGGCGCTTCTGCAAGCGAGATCATTGAGGCCCTGGGGGTTATGGAGGTATTTACATCTTTTAATAAATTTCTTGATTCGCTGCAAGTCGCGCTTGATTTCTAAATTTACGGTTCTTTCGTATTTTAGTTGAAAGCGTATTTTTTACCACAGAGACACGTAGATACAGAGAAAAGACAACAAATGTTTTTTTATAGACAAAGCAAGGTAAACACCTTAAACAATAGAGATATTTTGTGCTCACCACGATCATTTTGATG
>JAVVFD010000182.1:0-3481 GCA_032250935.1 bacterium | reverse complement strand
GCGGATATTGATCCTTCTAATGTCATGGTAAGGGTAAAACTTGCCGAGAGATATGTTAAGGAGGGGTTGATAGCTGAGGCTTCCGAGCAGATCCTTAAGCTTGGAGATGAATACAAGAAGCAGGGAAAGCCTGAAGACATAATAAAACTTTATGAAAAGTTTGCCGCTCTTGACCAGTCTAATAAGGAAATTTATATAGGGCTTGGAACAGCCTACACTGAGACGGGAGACTTGGAAAAAGCTCTCTCCAGCATGAAACATGCCCTCCAGATAGATTCCGATGATACAGATATTCTATTTACTTTAACCGATTTATATAAGCAGAAAGGTGACTTGGATAAGGCCAAAAGTTCCCTTCAACATATACTTAAAGTGGACTCAATGTCAATCCCGGCACGGAAGGAGATTGCCACAATTTATCTTGAGTCAGGGGACGATTCAAGGGGTTTTTCCGAGTTTGAGATGCTGATAGATCTCTATTTGAAGGATGAACTTTTCGATGACGCTTTGGGCGTTATTGAATATCTGAAGGAGAAGATTCCTAACGATACAAGGGTTATCGGGAAGCTTGTTGAGATCCACTGGATGATGAAGGATCCCGATAAACAGATTGAGTCCTACAGAGATCTTGCCAAGCTCTATATGAGTAAGGGCGAAGAAGCAAAGGCGCGCGAAGTCTATGCCAGTATTCTTGAGTTAAGACCTGTCGACGAAGAAGCCAAACGCGCACTGGGATCTGCAAGTGAAATACCGGAAGCTGATAAGGAACCGGAAGCTGCTGAGACTGCCGAGTCTATGGGACCACTTAGCAGGGATGAAATCACCAAGGTTTTTACTGAGGTTGATGTTTATCTTAAGTATAATATGGAAGATAAGGTTGAGGCAGCCCTTAAGTCTGTAATAAGCAGAAATGCCAATAATATTGAAGCTCGCCTTAAACTAAAAGATTTTTACCTGTCGTCTAAAAAAAATGACGAGGCTGTAGGGATATATTTAGATGTAGTTAATATATATAAAGATCTGGAGGAAGAGGAGAAAGCTGTTGAGTGCCTGAAGGGAGTCCTGAAGCTTGACCCCTCCCATTCCGAGGCCTCTGAAATGCTGAAGTCTCTTGCGGGCGACCTGCCTTCTGAGGAAGAGCTTGATCTGGATATGCCCGACGAGATAGAGCTTGAGATTGATGACGGCATGGATTTCGATATGGATGCCGAACCAGAACTGGAGATTGAGGAGGAACCGGTAGAGGCCGAACTTGAGGAGGAGCTGGTAGAGGCCGAACTTGAGGAGGAACTGGTAGAGGCTGAACTTGAGGAAGAACTGGTAGAGGCTGAACTTGAGGAAGAACCGTTAGAGGCTGAACTTGAGGAAGAACCGTTAGAGGCTGAACTTGAGGAAGAACCGTTAGAGGCCGAAGCTGTTCCGGACGAAGCCTTTGAGGAGAATCTTCTTGACCTTGAACCTCTGGAAGACCTGGAGCCTATTGAAGATATAGAAGCTCTGGATGAAGAAGATGAAGTTGAATTAATTGAAGAATTGACTCCGCTGGAAGAAGATGAGGAGGAGGTCCTTGTTCTGGATACTGTTCAGCCACTTAGTATTGCTGATGTGGGGGAACTTCTGGAGGAGGCACAGTTTTATATCCATCAGGAATTATTTGCCAAGGCTAGAGAAAGTTTGGATAGCGTTACGGAACTTGATCCGGGCAATAGTTCAGCTTCAGATATGTTGTTACAGCTTGAAGCATTAGAGCAGAATAAGCTTTGCGAGTTTACTCCGGAAAAAGATCTTCATGCCGAAGAGGCCTTCTTCGACCTTTCGGCGGAACTTTCTGCTGAAATTTCAGAGAAATTACCTGCAGAAGCAAGTGCCTCCACTGGGGACTCCCCATTAGGATTTGATGATCTTTTTGACTCATTTAAGGCCGGAGTCGCAACACAGGTGTCGGAAGGAGATAGCGATACCCATTATAACCTTGGTATAGCATATAAAGAGATGGGGCTTTTCAATGATGCCATCGAAGAGTTTAAACTTGCCATGAAAGATCCTGCCAAGAAATTCGATTCATACTCAATGCTTGGACTTTGCTGTCTCGATCATGGAATGACTGAAGATGCTATAGAATATTTTAAGATAGGGCTTGATAGTGAAGGTATAACTAGACAGGCTGAGATCAGCCTTAATTATGAACTCGGTCTTGCTTATAAAAAGGCCGGCATGATGGCAGAAGCTCTTTCGGCCTTGGGAAATGTCTACAGCGGTGATAAGTCTTTCAGAGATATTGACAGGGAATATACCGAGCTTAAGGCGCAGAAAGAAAAGGCAGGTGGCGAAGATCTGCCGGGTATGGAGACTCTTAGTGAGCATGAACCCGTCACGGAAGATAAAGAAAACCCCAAAGACAAGGTTTCCTATATATAAAGGATGACAGATTGAGCTATCTCGACTATTACGGACTTAATGAGGAACCTTTTGCAAATGTTCCCGTCGCCTCAAAGATGTTTTACAACAGCGCTCAACATTCTCAGGCCTTGCTAAGGATGATGTTTGCGGCAGACGCCATGAAGGGTCTTGCCATGGTTGTGGGAGATATCGGTTCAGGAAAGACGACCCTTGCCAGAAGGATGCTCGATCAGCTTCCCGATGAGGAGTATGAGGCTGCCATGCTTGTTATTATCCATTCAGCTATTACGGCTGACTGGCTACTTAGACGGATTGCAACCCTTTTAGGTGTGGAAGAGCCTCCCCATGACAAGGCGACTATTATAGGTTTGATCTATGAGAGATTGAAAGAAATTCATGAGGCCGGGAAAAAGGCTGTTATATTGGTAGATGAGGTCCAGATGCTCCAGTCCCGGGAAATAATGGAGGAGTTCAGGGGGCTCTTAAACCTGGAGATGCCCGGTAAAAAGCTTTTGACCTTTATCTTCTTTGGACTGCCGGAGGTGGAAGAGCATCTTAAACTGGACGAGCCTTTAAATCAGAGAGTTGCCGTAAAATATCACCTCAAGGCCCTCAGCCTCGACTCCACTGAGGCATATATCAAACACAGGCTTCATGTTTCGGGCGCGACGAGGATGTTTTTTTCCCGTGAGGCGGTAGAGATCATATACAAACTCAGCAGGGGGATACCACGTCTGATAAACACAATCTCCGACAATGCGCTCTTTGAAGGTTATATTCTTAAGAAAGAGCTTATCAGCGAGGCATTGGTTGAAAATATCGGTAAGGATCTGCGCCTTGAAGAAAATTCAAGGGAGGAGTTTAAAAAGACCGTTGCAGGCCTCAATGAAAAGGTCGAGCAGACAGAAAGTCTGAATGAGATTGACTCTATTCTTGATAAACTAACCTAGTAAAATAAATTCTTCCACATTTCACTCTTTTCACTCTTTATCTCTTAGTATGTAATTTTTTGGTAACGTTCAAAAGTTGTGGCATTATGCGATATTGACTGAAACGATATGAATATCGAAGTTGCCGTTGA
>JAVVFD010000181.1:0-3759 GCA_032250935.1 bacterium | reverse complement strand
ATTGTCATTTCTTCCTCCGTATAAATGGTTTTGATTATACTTTTCTGATCCCATTTACACAGATTATTTTACACCCTTGGAAAAGCTGACAGAGTCAGCCAAAACTAAAATGAAACAGGCTTAGAGGTTTTTCAGGAAGAAATCCGCTAGCAGTTCTTCATCGCCTTTGGGAACTTCCTCTGTATTGACCTCTTGAACCGGCTGAGGAGCAACCTGCTTTCCACCCTTTTCTTCTACCAGTATACCGACAAAGCCCTGCTCTACGTTATAAGCCTCATCCTTATATATCGCTGAATCCATATAGAGCTCTACGCCCTTATCCTTCAATATCTTTAAAGGGATAATCTTTCCAATCAGTTTATGAGGGTCTGCATCCTTTGATTCTATGCCCAAAAATTTAGCGGCAGGAGTGATTATGTATTCAGGATGATCATTTGATTGAATTGTCAGCTTATCGCCAGACAACTCAAGTTTACCCTCTGAAGAGAGCTTGTCGAGCATCCCTTGACTTAAAAATATTTTTTTTTGCATGCCCTACTCTTGAGAATTTAGATAAAAACGATTTGCGCCCTGATTCAACTGTTTCATAGGAAATCAATTCTATCTGAAATACCTGAAAAATCAAAGTAAATAACTGGGGGAGAATACTCCTCTAAGGGCTATGGTCTGAGAGAATTTGAACATTTTACCCTCCTTGAAAAACGCACTTAATGATAAAGATGCAAGTGTCTGCAAAAAGTAGCGGCTGAGCACAGGCTTGGTTCAAGCCATGGGTTTCTTGCAGAATCAGCTAAATCGAAAAGAATCTGGAGAAAACGAGGGTGTCAGAGGGTGTCAAGTTTATTCGATGAAAAGAGAATTTCTGATAAATCTGATAGATGTTATTTTACTTTACTTGCAACTCCTTCAAACCTTTTTTTATCCATGTCTCCAGCATATGGCCCCTGTTTCACTTCTATTATCTCAGTCGGTTCAAGCATAGTAAATCCATGACCACCGGAGGCAAGCATTATAACATCGCCTTTAACCAAAGTTCTGCTTTCCAAAAAAACCTGGTTTTGGCTGTAAAAGTCAACTTTTACCTTGCCGCTTCTAATAAAGAGAACTTCTTGTGTAAAGTGAACCTCCCGCAGCACAGGATTGTGAATATGAGGTTCAATCTGATAACCCTTGGGACGGTTCATGTATGCTAACTGTTGAGAAAAGTCATGGGGCGTAAAGAATTCAATGCCTTCTTTCTTGTAACTTGAACTGATAATTATAGCTTGTAATTCACCATCACAAATTACTTTATCAATCATTTCAAAAAACTCCTTAACTCTGGTTTAAACTTTATCTAACCAATAATTGTATAAGCCTGTAATTGCATCTTCAAATGTTATTTCTGGATGCCAATGGCACGCTTCTTCTAATTTTGAGATATTTTCTATTATTACGGGATTATCAGCTGGACTGATTAATTTATCAATCTTTTTGATCTCGCATTCCAGGTCTGCAAGCTCAAAAATCAAATTAAGACAACTCCGCAATGTTCGTCCTGTGGCACTACAAACGTTATATACTTCACCTTTGTTGCCATTTTTTAAAAGTGAAAGATATATCCCGTACATCGAAAATCTTTAACGAGGTCCAGGTTTCCCGCTTGAATTGAGGATTGGCGTAATCCTTTTTTTATTTCAGCTGCTTGTTTTGTAAAACTGGATAGTACGAACCTGTCATCCTGCCTTATTCCAAAATGATTGAATGACCTTGTTTGTACAATATCAAGGCCAAAGCCTGTTACATAGACAGAAGCCATATATTCCTGAGAAACCCTTGCTACTGCATAGGGACTAATGCGATTTGGTGGTTCAGATTCTTTGGGTGGAATTCTTTCTTCCGATACAATTCCATATTCCTCTTATGACCCCACAGATAGTATGCGAATTTCTCTGTTAGTATCTCTAACTACTTCCAGTAGATTTAAGAAAATATTCAGATTGTTCTGAAATAATTTATTACGGCTAAAAATAAAAACAGGCCAAAAAGGCCCGAACATTATTGCCACTGTCTTCCCTGTTCCATTTGTTAAAGGTATCGAAGGTTCAACCTCAATGAATGCAGCATGGAATTTGTCGAATATTAATCGACATCAATAATATCATTCTCTAGTAAAGCCGACTTATCTTTTTGCACTTCTTTATTTGATGGTGTCGGTATGTGACAGATACCATTTATAGGTCTCGGTAATCCCTTCTCTTAAATCTATCTTTGCCTTCCAGCCTATACTATTTATCCGGGAAACATCAAGCTGCTTCCTCGGTGTCCCATCTGGTTTTGATCTGTCCAGAACAATCTCCCCCTCATAACCGACTACGTCTTTAACCAGCTTCGTCAGTTCCCCGATGCTGATATCTTCCCCCATCCCGACGTTGACGATCTCTTCAGAGTTGTAATTCTCCATTAAAAAGAGTGTTGCATCCGCCATATCATCCACATGGAGAAATTCTCGCCGTGGCGTGCCTGTCCCCCAGATGGTGACGGGACTACCGTCATGTGAGGTGTTGTTCCTGTCTCCTGACACCTCTCTCCTGACCTTCCTCTCCTTCGCTTCATGGAACTTTCTAATCAGCGCAGGTAGGACATGTGACGTTTCGAGATCAAAATTATCGCCGGGACCGTAAAGGTTTGTAGGCATAATGGATATGGCATTAAAACCGTACTGCCTCCTATAAGCCTGACACATCTTGATTCCGGCGATCTTGGCAATGGCATACCACTCGTTAGTCGGCTCAAGTGGTCCAGTCAGGAGATATTCTTCTTTCATAGGCTGAGGGGCATGTTTTGGATAGATGCAGGATGAGCCCATAAAGAGGAGCTTTTTAACGCCGCTACGATAGGCGGCATCAATGACGTTATTCTGTATTAAGATATTGTCACGGATGAAATCGGCGGAGTAGCTGCTGTTTGCGAGTATACCCCCAACCTTTGCCGCTGCAAGAAAGACATATTCAGGCCTCTCCTTTTTAAAGAAAGCCTCCACATCTGCCTGCCTTGTCAGGTCGAGTTCTTCGCGATTCTTAAGGACTAAGGACTGAGGACTATGACCATGTGCCAGAAGTGCCCGGACTATGGCTGAACCTACAAGACCTTGGTGACCGGCGATGTAGATTCTGGACTGAGGGCTCAGGACTGAGGACTCAGATTCAGAAGAAGGATTTGGTGTGCTTGTATTATGCATCAAGTTTGGATAAAATCTATATGGTTTGTAATCAGTCCTGAGTCCTTAGCTCTCAGTCCTGTCTTTGTCTCTTTGTTTCTTCACAGCAGAGCGGAGACCATTTACAATACGGCTTACTTCATCAGCCATACAAAAAAGTCGATCAAATAATTCATCCGACAAGTAGCCGGCATCCAAGGCTACATACAATTGTGATCGAACTTCAGCACAGGAAGCTTTCGCAACAACAAGATATTGATGGAACTCCGGTCTGCCTCCCCTATCAAATCCTTCAGCAATATTTGACATTACCGACACGCTGGCACGCCGTATCTGGTCACGAAGCCCAAAATCCTTCCCGAAATCTCCATTTTTACTTGCCGAATATATTTCCTTAGTAAGTTCTCTTGCCTTTTGCCAGGCAATCAAGTCTTCAAACTTTGAAATTTTTTCCGTTCCTTTTTTCAATCTATTCTCTGAGTCCTGAGTCCTGAGTCCTGAGTCCTGAGTCCTGAGTCCTGAGTCCTGAGTCCTGAGTCCTGAGTCCTGAGTCCTGAGTC
>JAVVFD010000180.1:0-3815 GCA_032250935.1 bacterium | reverse complement strand
CTAAGGCGCTGCACGAATAAGTTGTAGACTGAATCTACATTTATAGTATGTTATTATTTTTCACTATGTTAATATGACCGCCTTTATTCAATAAAGACAACTTCTCGGGAATATGACGATTCCTTTAGTCAACAAATATATAGGGAATATAAAAAATATGAAAAAAAAGTGATTCAAATAAAAAAATAAGAAACCTTAATATCTACGCGCTGCTCTTTGTGATTTTTCTGATAGGCTACGGTAGAGTTTTTGAACTGGAGTGGGGAAGTCTCGGGAAACATCCCGAAAATTTCCTTCCTCTTCCCGTTGTGTTGACTTTATACCTGGCATTTAAGGAGAGGCGATACCGGTTGTCTGTCACCTATCGAGAGAAAGTTTTTGTTTTTTATGCACTTTTTATCTCCCTGATGCCTTTATGGGGGCTTCATTTGGATAAAAGCCTCGATGCAATCAGGGAGTTTTGGGCAGCCGCCGCTTTTGCCATGCTCATTATGTATAATGTTAGGGAAGAAAAAGAAGTGAAATTATTTATTTCTGTTTTTATGTCGGCAGTAGCCCTTAGGGCTTGGAATTTTAACAGCATTAGTATAAGTGAACCCAAGTATAATGCTATTGTAAGAGGAGTTAAATACGCCCATTTGCATAATGATTTGCTCCAATCCCTTGTTTCATTAGGATTAATTGGCGTGTCGATGTATCTTTTCTTCGTGTTTCAAACTTTTTATATGAGTTGGAAAATCTTCAGGAGAGGGGTGAGTCCTTTTTCCAGGGCAATGGGAGCTGCAGGCTTTATATGGATTATTGCGCATGTTCTGGCGGGAATGGTTCATCATGAATACACCAATGTGAGATACAATATGTCTGTTGCTTTTATAGTATCTATCCTATTAATAACCTATTATTCATCTTGTTTGCCGTTAAGGGCGAGTGACGATAGGCTTGAAACATCACCGGCTGTATGAAAGTTTCTATAATTACCCCTTACTATAATGGACGTCACTTCATAGAAGATGCGGTCAATAGCGTCCTGATGCAGACTTATGAAGACTTTGAAATGATAATCGTAAACGATGCCTCACCCGATATGCCGATGGAGTTTTTAGGCCAACTGGCGGGAAGGGACAAGAGAATAAAATTGTTAAACCATGAAAAAAACAGGGGGATCTCTGCTGCGAGAAATACGGCAATCATGCAGGCTGAAGGAGATTGTATCGCCTTGCTTGACCAGGATGATCTATGGCTCCCTGACAAATTGCAGCTTCAGATTGATTATTTAAAAGATCATCGTGAACGGGGGCTTGTATTCTGTAATTACTACCGTATTGACAAGGTTGGCAAAATTACGGGACAAGGGAAGAAATGCAAGACAGTTGTCGGTACTTCTTTGGAATCAACGCTAATCAATCTTTTTATGAAGAACAGAATTACGGCCTGCTCGGTAATGTTCAGACGAGAGTGCCTTGATGCGGTAGGCTTATTTGATGAATCGTTAATTGGGGGTACCGATGATTACGATATGTGGCTAAGAATTGCCGGACAATATCAAATAGGGTATATAGATGAGCCGCTTGTTAAGAGACGGTCTCATGGTGAAAATACTTCAACAAAGTTCAAGGAACGAGGGATGCTCGATCATCTTTCTATAATCGAAGGAATAGCAGAGAAATTTCCGATTTTAAAAAAATATAAATCTGAAAGATTATCAAAAATATATTATAATCTGGGTCGTTATTACATTAAACGAGGAAGTCGCAGCGAATCAATCAGGAACTTTAGAGATTGTATCAGGTGTACGCCATTGAAGTTAAAAGCTTATCTCTATTTGGCACAGGCTTTTGTGAAGTAATTTATGTTCTATCCTCTTAATCAATACGTCTTTAATCTTATGATATTTTTTAATACTCGATAATGTCTTCTAATTCGTATACAGCCTGGAATGAAAAGTGGACCAGCCGTTACAAGAGCGGATGGATACAAAATAAAGGAAAGTATCTGCTGCTGAGGAGGCTCTTTCCATCGCTGGCCCTGAAGATTGCACCCCGTAAGAAATATTATAGAGGTGTGGCACGGTTGATAGAGGGTACCTTCTGTGATCTCGGCTGCGGCATGGGGACTGTAGTGGGCCTTTATTCACTTTATTCAGGCAAGAAGAGCTTTGGCGTGGACCAGTCCCTCTCTGCCATGAAACTGGCAACTGCAGAGACGCGATATTTTGGCGTTTCATGCGCGTTCACCGCTTCCAGTATTTACGAAACAGGTATAAAAAGCGCATCCTTCGATACTGCCTACATGGGCCAGATCCTGGAGCACCTTGATGATGAGATGGGGGCGTTGAATGAGGCTGTGAGGCTTATCCGTAACGGTGGAAAACTGATTGTAAGCGTTCCAAGAGAAGACAGGATACCGGACCCGGATCATGTAAGAGAATATACGGAATCTTCTTTAAATGCATTGCTGGAAAGATTGAACGTTGGCAAGATATCTTTTCATGACATCGACCCGAGAAGATTTGTCGTTTCCTGCAGGGTAGGAAAGTAGAATGAACATTCTTGTTTTATTCGGTCATGGCAACAAGCCGGGTCTGCTAAGGATGCTCAAGTCTGTTGAAGAAAGGCTTGTTCCCGGCGGCTATCAATTCTTTCATGTCATTGATCTGAGTAATGATACATTTGCAGACTATGGTTTTGATGAAAAAAGCTGTATTCGGATCAGAAAGGTTAAAAGAAGCAAAGGCTTTCCAGGCGGTCTGTTTCAAGTCGGGGACCAGAAAAGCCTTCTATCTTTTTGCATTGAAAAAGGAATTGACCTGATTTTGAGTTATACTTTATCGACGCTTCCAACGGCGATTGCGCTGGCAAAAAAAAGCGGTGCCCCCTCTGCTGTTTGGTTGCATAATCATTACCCTGATGCATCCAAGAGGTATGGTAAGTATCAATTGAATAGATGCGATGCAATAATTGCAGTATCTGATTTTGTTATGGAAGGGGCCAGGGAATATCTAGGTGAAACGGACAAGAAACTTTTTGTAACTTATAATGGCATCGACGTTGAGAAGTTTAAGTTACAGGCCGATGAACACACTGTTCTGGAGAGTCTTCCTCAATTCAACGAAGGCGGAGTTGTCATAGGTATGATTGCTGCCATGGATAGGAACAAAAACCCTCAACTTCTGCTAAATGCAGTTGCCAGGATAAAGGCGTTGAAGCCAAAAAAAGATCTAAGGGTTTTGTTGGTGGGTCGTTTCTCTGACTCAGGATATGAAGCAGAAACTAAAAAGCTTGCCGAAGACTTAGGACTAAAAGATGAGACCTTTTTTTTGGGCTTTCAAAGAAATGTTTCTGCTATATATAAGGTGCTTGATATTTTTGTTTATCCCAGCTATAGAGATGCTTGTCCCCTGGCACCTATGGAGTCGATGGCATGGGGAAAGGTCGTTGTGGCAAGTGAAACCGGAGGTGTTCCGGAGATTGTTGAAGCTGGCGTGACAGGGATCTTGTGTGAATCAGGCAATGAAATGCAATTTACGCAAGCTATACAAAAACTTGTGGAAAATTCAGACTTGAGGAATGAAATGGGGATTAAGGGGAGAGAAAGAGTGCAGGAATGTTTTTCTCTGGATAGATTGGCCAAAGATGTTGATAAAATATTTACTCTGGTTGCCGGAAACTAAAAAAGTCATATCGATATTTATGACTTGGAGTCTATTTAGGCGCTGGTAAAGAGCGAAAGATTTATAAGAATCTATTTAATTATATGCAAAATAAGAAATATTAAAGATGAAAATTTTAGTAACCGGAGGGGCCGGGTATATAGGC
>JAVVFD010000017.1:0-27055 GCA_032250935.1 bacterium | reverse complement strand
ATTTACTGGAAACTTTGGAGGAGACTAACTGGAAACACTTCAGGAGATTTGGTGGAAACGATGGAGGAGATTATGCACCACCTTCATAAAATACTCTCATAAATACTTTTTGTTTTTTTTGCAGCTTCCCCCCAAGTAAAAAGCTTCAACCTTTCTCTCGCTTTTTCAAGCAAATTGATTCGTAATTTTTCATTAGTTAACAGGCTCTCTATTGCCGCTAATATAGACTCTTCGCTATTCGGATCAAAGTAGAAAGCTGCATCACCCGCTATTTCTGGCATTGAGCTGTTATTACTGCAAGCTACTGGGCATTCGCAGGCAAAAGATTCTAAAATAGGTAATCCAAACCCCTCATACAGCGAAGGAAAAACAAACAAAAGCGCATTTCTGTAAAATTGGCCCAGCTTTTCATCATTCAAGCTATATTGATATAAACTTTTATTGATTTTCAAACTTTTAAATAGGGCCAGCTCTTTCTTTTTGAATTTTCCGCCACCAACGCAGACAACAGACAAGTTTTTGTCGTTATTCAATAATGGCGTTATAGCTCTAATGAATGTGATAAAATTTTTATAAACTTCTCTTGTTCCAATAAAAAGTATAAATTTCTCAGGAGTATCTTCTAACATCTTATTTTTTAAGGGGGGCAACATTGAATTGCCATGATACACAACTTCAATTTTAGATTCATCGATGTTGAAAATATTTATTAAATCTTCTTTTGTATTTTCAGAAACCACTATTATCTTAGCAGCTTTTTTTACTAGGTATTTTTTTCTTTCTGTAATTTTGTCTTTATAGTGGAACATATCTTTAAATTTTTCATGGATCATATCGTGTACTGTAATGATAAAAGGCTTTTTACCTAAATATTTAATAAAATACGGGTCATAATATGTAGGGTGAAATATATCAAAATCTCCTTTTTTTAGCTTGTTGATTGCATAAATCTTATTGATTGAAGATTGAATCATCATTTTCCCTGCAAAGCTGGTACGAGGGAAAAAAGGTCGGGCTTTTATAAAATTCGAGTTTTCAATATAATGATTATTTGATAGCACAATAGAACTTGAAATATCTATATCCTTATCCAGTTCAAATTCACGGATTATTTCGTAGAAATATCTTGAAATTCCACCAAAAACCTGTTCGTTAAATATTTGATGATCATATAAAATTCTCACTTTATTTAAATCCTTTTTTTAATTTTTTAAAAGGAGCATCTTAGGGAGTGGGTAGAAAATGGAGAATCTAAGATATAAAAAGTTACTTATTTAAAGTCCCTTATGAGTTGGTTAAGATCTGGTGGAAATATAAAATATAAAATTAATCGCCCATATGCCCTATACTAAACCAGTAAGAACCCTCTTACTTTTTCTCTTATTTTAAGGCAACTTTTTTTTAACTTCTCCTGCCTGCTCAAACTATCTCCAAGCCAGCAAAAATGGGTACAAAAACATTCTTTTCGTTTTATTGAAGCAAGGGCATCCATCCACTGAGTATCCCCAACCAGACTGTTTAAATTATAATCAATATCTCTGATGTTGGTTATCGGGTGTAATGTTTCACAAGGATAAATATTCCCTTCAAAATCTACTGAAATAAACTCCTCTCCACCGGTACAAGGAGCTGCTTGAGTTTTATTATTTATGGTTTCAATCGCACATTTGAAGATTTTTTTAAATCCACTATATGAACACAAACTATGTTTATTATCAAAATAATCTATTTTTTCATACAAACATTGCCACTCATCTATTGACAAGCCCGTAATTTCCTCTTCATTGTATGAGCCTCTAACCGGTTCAAAAATCCAATCTGCCTGAGGCATGTTTAAAACAATATAGTCATACAAGTCATTAAGCTGATTAAGATTTTTTTTTGTAACACAAGTATTTATTTGAATGTGTAAATTATCGCCGTAGATATGCTTAAGCTTTACTAACCTTTCATAACATTCTCTTACCTTTTCAAACAGACCATCAATGCCTCTATTTTTATCATGGTAATCTTCCATGCCATCCAAAGAAAGGCTAATCACCAGGTATTTACAACCGTAACCTAAAATTTTTTTGGTTTTCTCATAAACAACATCAACCAAACTGCCATTCGTCGGGATTGTGATAGCTATACTATAATTATTTTCTATCAAGATGCTGCAAATCTCATCAATGTCTCGCCTTATGAAAGGTTCGCCGCCGCCTAAAACAATATTCTTTAAATCTTTTAACGGTAAAAGCATTCTTCTTATTTCGTCAAGGGTAAGAAGTTTTGTTTTTATATTGAGACTTTCATATTGAAAACACATGGGACATGAAGCATTACATCTATTTGTTATAGAAAAAATTAAACTTTTCAAGGGAAGTTCAAGCGCAATTTCCTTTTCAAGCTCATGATCAATATCAATCAAATACTGTCTTGGCGTGGTTCTAAATTTATCAACATTTCTACGCCAAGTCAGAATTGAAGGGAAATTAATCATTATGAATAAATGCATTTTAAAGAAGTTTATTACTTCTTTAAATACTAAGGTTAGATTTTTCTCTTTAAATGATAGGATTAGGTTCAGGATTAAATTAATAACAACACTAAAGTAAAACTCAGGCAGATTTTTTACTATATGTTTAAAAGGATAATTTTGGACTAAAAGCAACAAACAATTTCTGTAATATAAATATTTTTTAAAATCAGATCTCCTTCCCATGGCTTCACTTTCATAGTGATGAGTAATCAAGGAAGGTTCATATATAACATCATGGCCTGACAAATGAATTCTAAGACTTAAGTCTGTGTCCTCACACAAATAATAATATTTCGGGTCAAAACCTCCTATTTTTTCAAAAACATCCCTCCTGATTATAGTGCTAGCGCTGCATGCACCTAAAACTCGTCTGGAAAACAAATGTTTGTCAAATACATTATTCTTATTTGTTTTATGGTAAATACCACCCCAGAAAGTGCCTTGTCTCGCAATACCACAATCAAGCAAAATGTCTTTATCATATCCGCTTACAATCATTGTAGCCAGCTGACCAATCTTTTCATTAGCCTTCATTTGATTTAGGCCTTTGAGCAACCAGCTTTTATCAGATAAATAGGTGTCATCATCAAAAATTACTATATATGGACAGCTCCCCAATTTAATAGCACTATTTCTATTTTTAGACGGCCCCTTATTGCTACTTTCAACTATTACCTTTACCCATGGAAACTTTTCTTTAACAATCTTTACGGTATCGTCTTCCGAATGATCATCAATTACAAAACAGTTAAAGTCTTTAAAACTTTGCAATTTTATTGATTCCAGCAGTTTTATAAGTTTGCCGGAATTATTGTATGTGGTTATTATTATATCGATTTGTTTGTCAGCCATAGAGATTTCATTTAAAAGATTCAAGCATGTTAATAATCACATAATACCATCGAATCTTTTACCTTATAAGCAGGTCCTTTAATTTCACTATCGCATATTCAATAAAAGAATGGATGACATACTGCCCCCTTTCAGTCAAATTGTCGGCTTTTTTGTCCCGGATTACAAAAGGAGGGTCATTTAGTGGAAAATCCATCTTCTCGACAGGTATATTTGATACTTTACAAATTTCTTTTGTCCTGGTTGCATCAGCACCAAATCCAATATTTGAAACGAGATTAATCTTAGGTATTATACTCAATCCGTTATTTACAAGGCAGGCAAATTCAAACTGATAATCCCACGTATCTATCTTGCACTTAAATACTCCATCAAAGGCGCCTATCCAATACTTTCTCACTCCTTTATCTGGGAATATATCATATAACCAGTTGCCAGCCTTAATCTCCGGCCATAAAGACATATTTACATCATATTTTTCCCACGCCCTTCGCCACGATGCCCATCCCCATATTATAGAATATTGTGAAAAATAATAACTGTAATCGGTTCTTTTTCTCCCAAATTGGAAATTAGCTCCACTAATAGACATAACTCTCTCATCATGACGGTATTTTACCAGCATCTCTTCGCAGTACCTGAAAAAGGTTGGATGAGGCACGCAATCATCCTCCAAAATAATAGCCTCCCCTACATTTTTAAATACCCAGTCCAAGCCACTCGAAACCCTTTTTTTACACCCCATGTTGGTGTCAGAGTAATTTTTTAGGATCTCACAATCCCAGTCAACTCCTTCTATTATTTTACGAGCATCTTCACATCGTTGCGCCTCCCCCGTTTTATCAAGTCTCGGCCCATCGGCAATCACCAGAAGTTTTGAAGGACTCGCCACCCTAATTGTTTCAAACACTTTTTTAGTGGTTTCAGGGCGATTAAATATAATAAAGGCTACAGGGGTTGTTAGCATTGCATCTATTTTTCTAAAATATTTACAAAGAAATGGAGGAATTTTTCTACTACGATATTACCATTGAATTTTTCTCTAATGTACTCAGATGAATTAATACTTAATTTATGCCTCAATTTTTCATCCAGTAACAATTTCAGGGAAAGTTCAATCAATTTTTCTATGTCAGCAAAGGGAGCAATATAACCCGTCTCACCATCTTTTACAATGTCCCCATTACCTCCGGTATCAAAAGTTATTGCCGGTATACCGCATAGTTGTGCCTCAAGCAATGCCATTCCGAAGTTTTCTATTAAAGTGGGGCTTATACATAGGGTACAAGATTTAACATTTCCAATATTATCTTTGTAAGAAATCTTACCAGGTTTAATAATATGAACATTGGAGGGCACAAGCTCAAGGGTACGTGCCAATTCGCACCCGATGTCTCCAGACAAATAAAAAGCGATGTCCTTTTTGTAGCAGGATGAAACCCTTCTTATTATTTCAAAAACGAATTGTCTCCCTTTAAAATCACTCCCCGCTGAAGGGATATAGACAATTGGTGTCTTGACAGGCAACCCATTTTTTTCGCACAAAAAAGAGTTTTCAACTTGAGTAATAACTGAGATGTCTACTATATTTGGGATAACATCGATTGGCCCGTTAAATATGTATGTTTTCAAAAAAACTTCTTTCATATATTGTGATGGACATATAACACCGTTTACCCTTTTTAAGACTAGGTTTTCAAGTTTAAGCGTCAACATAGCATCCAGGTGCGAGTGTAGCCCAAATAAAGGCTCATCCAGAAAACGGGCGGGATTATGGTGCGATATAAGCACTATTCTGCCATCCTTCAATCTAGGCAAAAAAATACCTGGAACTCCTTGATCAGGAATAACTACAATATCCGGTTTAAATTGTTTGATTTTTCGCTTAAGAAACAAGGCGCCGAGAGAGCCGGTAATTGCATCTGCAAATTGGTATACAATTCCTTTTTCCCCGATTACCCTAAAAATCAGGAAAATTACCATATGAATCAATTTAACTATTAAATGAGGCAATCCGCCACGAACAATATTTTCTTCATCTTTTAGGTTGCAACCCCTGCCATCTCGGATTGTAAAAGCTTTAACATTGTAACCCTTATTTTCTAATGCACAAAAGAGATTATAATGGCTATTAGAAACGCCATCGCTGCTGTAAGGAGGGAATGAGCTAGATACGATTGCGATACGATCTATATTTTTAGACATACTGTTTCAGCCTTTATGAAAAAAGTAACGCAGATTAGATTTGATTGACTCATGCTTCATTAAGCACTTCATCAAAAATATGGTCTTCTGCAAAATATTCAAATCCGCCGTTTCACTTAAAGGCGAGTGCCAGAAAGTATTCCATGCCCACATTCCGAGATCTGCCGCGCTATCGCATGCCAGATACCACCACTGTGCCAGAACATGCTCTAAAGCTAATTCAGGATAGCAACCCACCTTACTATTTGCGTTCATTAATTTCATTAACCATAAATTAGCCGCCTCAACAAACTTCCTGTCAGTTCCAAAATTGTAGCAGCTTATACGCTCATGGAGATTAAACTCGTATTCGTCTGGCTTTAATCCTAGATTTTTAAGTTGCTCTTTTCTAATTGAGTTTGCCGCCTCCTTTTGTCCTTCAGAATATATTCTTCCCACCTGATCTGGATGAATTCGATACATGAGGAGCACTTCACTTATATTTTTCAGATCAAACAAGCTTGCACACTTGACCCATAAGGCATAATCCTGGGCCTGATTTAAATTTTCGTCATAATATAGATTATATTTCTCAAAAAAGCTCCGCCTGATCACTGCTGATGGATGGGCAATGACTGATTCAAAGATCATTCTGCACCTGATCTCTTCAGATGCAGCAGGATAGTTCCAGACTGATCTTCCATTATCACCTATCGTTTTAATCCAGGTTCCACATACACCTGTCAAAGGCTCCCTTTCCATTAATGCAACTTGTTTCTCAAGACGTTGGGGCAGACTGATATCATCACAGTCCATGCGAGCAATATACGCGCCACGAGCCATTTTAAAGCCTCTGTTGAGAGATTTAGAAAGACCAACATTCCCCTGATTAATTATAATAATACGCGGGTCATCATAAGAACTTAGTATTTGACTTGTTCCATCTGTGGAACCATCATTTATAATAATAAATTCAAAATCCTGGAAAGTTTGCCCAAGCATACTGTCGACAGCTTCTCTAAGATATCGCTCCCCGTTATAGACAGGCATTAATATGGTAACTTTAGGCATATCCCCATTTTTTCAACAAATCTCTATCTTCATTTATTATAAATTGCCTCTTACCCTTTTTTGACTTTGGAATTTCTTGCATAAAATTAATTTCCATCTTCAGGCCAGAAGTGATTGTTACTAACATCTGTATAAAATCTTTAATCTCTTCATCCCTGCACCAGCTATTTTTTACAATATTTACCTCAAGCATTAAGCCAGGTTTTTGTACATATTGAATGCTGCTTATACCACTTCTAAATTTCACCTCATTGCCATATCCTATTCCGTGATACATTAAAAAAGTAGGACTAATTACCCCTTTGTTAGTTATAAGGATATCATTGTCCCGCCCCTTGACGTTGATTAATGGAAGCTCCCTGCCGCAACGGCAGATTTCTCCTGAAAAGTTTACAGAATCGCCATTAATGTACCTAATAAATGGCATTGCCTTATTCCAGAGATCGGTTACAATCATCTCTTCATCAATCTCTTCAATAATTGCCCTCTCCATCACATAATGTAATCCCTCATGCTCTCCGCATTCCCAGGCACAAGCGCCACCATCATTACAGCAATATTCTTCAAACACCCTACACTTAAAAGCATTTTCAATAACATCACGTTGGAAGTCATAAAGGTTTTCTGAAATGACATTCACTGCATCAATAGAGGGCAATTCAATTTGGCGGTCGAGACAATACTTTGCAAGAATATAAACTGAACCTACATACCCCCTAATAAATCTTGGCTTATAATCTAATAATTGTTTAACATTTTTTTCAAGATTCTTCTCTGTTAAATCTCCAACCAGATTAATCGTATTGTCTCCTTTAACAATCCCCTGTGCTGAACTTATAATGGCAAGTTTATCTTTAGAATACTCATATCCATTCCAACGCCATCCCCGTAAATGAGCGTTCCAGCGAATTTGACCCGCTTCATAAGATTCATAATATTTAAGCGAAGCACCTGTTGAACCACCTGTATACAATGTTTCAGTAATCAAATTCTTATTAATATAGCCCTCGTTGCCTTGCATTTCTTCGCGAGTTGTAATAGGTAGTTTCTTTAGATCCTTAATAGTCTGAATTTCTTCCGGCTTGATGCCCACTTTATCAAATTTTTTTTTATATTCCGGGATATTTATATAGGCATATTTTATAATATGTCTAAGTCTTTCATTTTGGAACAATTCTAATCTTTCTTTACTCCACCATTGACTTTCATTGAGATCAATAAGAGAGTCATAACCAAACCTGCCCCCCCGGTATATCCATGAGGCCTTCCTCTTTATATGATTAATTATATCAATCATAATTTAATCCACCCGCCTGGGATGATATCATTAGTATTGGCATTACTTTTATTGAACCACTTTTTAGGAGCAATGACGATCTTATCCGGGTTATGGTTAAGCCAGCCCCCCCACCAGGAAAAGCTACTATTGGCAATAATTTGGTGCTTGCATTTACTCATTAGACGTAAATCTTCGCACTCTCTACCAGCCCCATTGTTCGAAATTATTGTCATTGGATAGGAAAGTTTCAGATTTTTTTTTGCCCATTCACAATCATCGCTAAAAATGAAAAAATGCGGGTCCTTTACTGTTTCAGTAATTTGCTTTACACATCGGGAATAATAATCCAAATCACATACTCCATGTATCTTTCTTGTTGCTGGATTAGAGACATAATCCCCACGGCGTATATGAAGACTCACTGACTCTGATGACTCAATCCAATCTGCCATTTCCAAGGTTTCCTCTTCCGGCCTTACTTTAACTTCAAATTCTTTATAAATAATATCCTTTATATCTATAAAATATTTCTCACTTTGCCAGTATCCCTCAAGATAGATATTATCGGTAAGATTAAGTATTTCAGGATCAAAGTGAAAATATTTTTCTACCACATAAGAAGTTGCAACTGTCATCTCTTTTTTACCGAAAAAAGACCTTCTCCTCTCATGTTTTCCAACCTTTAAGGCTTTAATATCCTCGTCTGCAGCTAAGTCTGCCTGTATCTCAAATTTATCAAGGACATACTCCCTTGAAGTATAAACTTCGTGGTTATTATCAAACCAATTCAAATCCATTTTCAAGCTGGTATTATTAAAATGGGCAAGTCTTCTAGCCGCTGCATATTGAAACATTTGATTGCCAAGCCCGCCCATTAGCTTTACAATAATCATTCTTTAAACGCCTCGGAGCACAATTTTCTTGCATGAATATGGTAACCAAAACATAGAAGCTCTGATGAGCCCATATCTTTTTTGCTGAACTTTTCAAGCAGTTTCAATATCAGTATTAATAATACTTTTTCAAAAATATTAATCCTGCCCTTACAATAAGTGTCGGCAACTGCAGGGATTCTACGAACTTCCTGCGCAATAAACTCAAAAAAGTTACCATTTGCCTCAATTTCTAAATGTTCAAACCCGGTATCATGGAGATGCCTTTCATAATAGTATGAATTAAACCCAGATGTATAATGATAAGGAGCATAATGGGTCAGGCTGCAAAAAGGCGCAGTAATGATCAGAAGACCACCATTTTTAAGTAAGCGATGGAATTCTTTTATAGCAAGAAGAGGATCCGGTAGATGTTCAAAAACTTCGATACACATTATGACATCAAAAGAGCCATTCGGTTCAGGGATAGAGGATATGTCGCTAACAATATTAATTTTTGATTGATCCCAAGTACCTGTCTGCAACCCTTTTGTATTACCCTTCCCGTCATATTGGCCAAAATCCTGAGACACATAATCTAAATGAGCGCAAAAAGGTTTGAATTTCTGCTCTCCCGCCCCGGCATCAAGTATACGGAGTCCTGGTTTCAGGTCTTTCAGGGTTTTTTTCAGCCATCTGATTCGCTCAAATTCATTATTCTTGCCTACCGAATTCATAAATTCTTTTTTAAAAACCATTTTTCATTTTCGTATTTAATAGAATGATACGTTACTTCCTTTAAAGATAGAATCATAGGTATTGCCACTATAAAATAGCAATTGTGTCTGCTATACACGGCAAGTTGATAAAAGTGCTGCCATTTTTCATATTGTAAGTTCCCTCGTAGTCGGCTTTTTTCATCTCACCAAAGCTTTTAATGGCCCCTTTCCAATTGCTCATCCAAGCTTTTGCTCCAGTGACTTCATATCCACCATCGCCCTGTTTGACTATGAACTGACTTCATATCTCAGATAAGTGGTAATATATATCCAAATATTCTGATTTAAAACGAATTCTCTGCTTCATTACAGCAATTTCTCTCCAACGTATAATCACTTTATTTGCTGCCTATTAATTTTATAAAGTATTAAATTTCAGTAATCAGAACTTTTTTGTCACTAATTTTCCGTTCTTTCAATCGAGCATACAGGTCACCGTATACATCTGATGGGATCTTGGACAATGCACGCCGAATCTCTTCTTCGTTAACCCAGTAGGGTAAAGAGAATTCCATGGATTCACCGAGACTTATCTGGAATTGAAATACTCCAATACGGTCTAGTTCTTCGATGCACTTGAGTGTGTTTCCCATAAATTCAGGAGTAAATTCTACGGAAAGCGCTCCTACTGGAGTGGTTAGGCCTGAAAGGACCTGGGCTTCGAATCCTTCAACATCAATCTTAACAAAGGCTGGACGACCATATTGAGCTATGAGATTATCAAGAGTATCAACTAACACTGTTTCCTTACGATTCCATTCGTGCCCTGCAAAACGCCCACTCTCCTTAACTGCGCTAACCCATTCGGGTGAGAGCGAGGAAATAGTGTCGGCGTTACTAATCAACATCTCTGTTTGCCCTACTGATGCTCCAAGTGCCTTTTTAACCAAGTTGAAGTTGTCCTTGTTCCGAAATACGTATTGAAGAAAATCAGAACACTCCGTTTGAGGCTCAACTGCGACAACAATTGCCCCCAACTTGGAGAAGATTTTTGCACGACTCCCTCGATTAGCACCTACATCGAAAATCAAGTCACCTTTTGTGACGAACTGTCGATAGAAATCAATTCTCTTCTGGTCTTCCCCGGACCATTCCCAGAATTGACTATATGTAAAGCGCCGTTTATATCGATCGGCAAAATACCTGTAAAGAGCATAGATTGTCGTTCTCTTGACGATAGTCTCAAATGAATGTCTCATATTAATTTCCTTCCTTGCACAAGCTACCCATTTGAAGAGTTTGCGGATTAAGGACAAAGCATCTTAATTAAATTCGTTTGCTTTAATGACACCTGTTACGGTTCAACATTACCAGCAGTAAGTGCCCCGCAGTGAGTGTTATGCATTTTATTAATTGGCGACTGAAAGCTAATCAAAAATATAGTACCCATACTTTCATTACTTGCTATAAAGTTATTGACCCTTAGGAAATCCCTTCAATTAATAAGCATTTTTTTTATTTTATCTCCATATGTATCAAGATTAAAATATGTAAAAAACACCTTTTTTGCATTATCAGCAAAGGCCGAATAATCTGCACATATATCTTTTATGGCTTGATCCAGATTATCCATAGTTGAAATATAGATACCGCATTTATTCTCTCTTATAAAGGCCCCTAATTCTTCTGAATCATAAACAATCACCGGAATTCCTTGCATTAGAAATTCAACAAGTTGTCCGGATGTTTTTGAGTAAAAGAAATCATTGATATTTTTTGAACAATTGGCAATAAATCCAATATGTGCCCTGCTTATTTTTTCTCGCATATCCTCCATCCGCCGGGCAAGAGGATAAATTTGAGGCCTCCTTTCAACACTTTCAATCATAGTGCTGATAGATTGAGCAATATGTCCATGCAAAACAAGATTTATGTTCCTCTCCATATTCTGGTAATGAGCAATCAATTGATCACTTGCGCGCAGTTCATGTATCGACCCTGTCTGCATTAGAATAATTTCATCTTTACCTTTTTGAAGAGGTTTTTTTTGAATATTGCAAAATCTTAACGATACCGGCAGGTAAAAATTGGGGATATCATGGCTATTAAGTACCGAATCGAGTACCGCTCTGCGATTTCTATCCTGAATCATTATGAGATTACAGCGATGAATTTTATTTCTATTCTCTTTTAGAAGACTCCTGATCAAGCAAGATTTCCGCCAAACATGGTCTTCCGAGATTATGTCATAGGACCAGAATATTAACTTTGTACCTTTTTTAATAAAATCAGAACTATAATTTAATGACGAGTGATCCATTGCGATTACAACATCAAAGTGCTGCTCCATTATTTTCTTTATTTCTTTCCTTATTCTTCTATTAACAAAAAAATAGCGCATTATTACAGCCCACATTGTTAATGGATGGATCAAGACATTGGCTAAAGAAGAAAGCTTAAGACCAATTTTCAACCTTTCAACGGCACTGTTATCACCACCATAGTAGGTTAAATGAGCGTATTCATCAATAAGCTTCAGAAAATCGTAGGTATGGGGGTACATCTTTTCATTGAAAGGCTGAAACCCGACAACTAATATATTGGTATTTGACTTAGTGTTCATAAAAAATCAACTTGATATCACGAGATTAGCATCTTTTCGTTTCACAAAAACAGCCCTCCAGGCATCAAAATCGGGGGGATTTGCAAGCAAGCCACTTTTGCGATAAAGCCAGTCCCAGGCTATACGCTTCAAAAATATCTTTCACTTCGGGAGTAAAGAGTTATGTCATAGAGCATATTTCTTCCAATCCACCAACTCTGTTCCTAACTTTATTCTTAATCAATATGTTGTGGTCAACATCCACGACATAAAGTAACGGCAAAACACCAAATTTTAATAATAATTATCCTTTAATACGTATTTTAATAAGGCGGGGTCTCTTTCTACCTCCAACCTATGATAATCTTTTCCCTTTTTATAGGCCTCAGCAAACTGTTCTTTTAAATTATTATACTTAAGATGAATATCATCTCCAGATCTATTACAGGTCCGATTCAATATTTTTTTTAAATACTCAATAAATGAAGGAGAATTAACCTGCTCGGGCTCGGGTACTGGTTTTGATAAACCTCCACACGCCCTGATTTCAGTAAAGGATTCTGAAACTCCCTGATTAAATGCCCTTTGACAAAAATATTCCACCGTCAACCGTTGAGGTGGAACTCGATGATATACAGCTGCCAGCGGCTCATATACGGCAGCATAACCTTTTGTCATAATATTTCTGGAGAGAGCAGATTCTCCATCCCCCCTATAGCGTATCAATTCCTGAGGCATTCCGTCTGGATGAAACCCCCCACATTCATATAATACAGATTTTCGGATTGAAAAATTGCATCCGTACACATAGTCAGCGGGGATTAGTTTGCTTTCATCACCAAAGTCTAAAAGGCTAAGAAAGCCAATTGTCCAGCCATATTGGGGCTCAGACTTAAAAAGATCTATCCATGAAGGGATTTCCCCCTCCCACATTGGGAGTATCTTGCCACCCAAGAGCGCAACATCAGAATCTTCAAACCTTTTCTTAACAGAGTTAAGCCAGTCCGGCGTTGCCAAGATATCATCATCAGCATAGACAAGTATCTCTCCCTTTGCCTCCTTGGCACCCAAATGTCGACCGACGTGAAGTCCTGGTTCAGGCGCAAAAAAATATTTTATCCTTTTTGTTTTGGCGCTTAACTCCCGAACGACTCTTGCTGTCTCATCGGTAGAACCGTTATCAATAATCAGAACTTCAAATAAGTCTTCATTTAAGGTTTGCTTAAAGATACTTTCGATGGCATCTTTTAAATATATGGCACGATTACGAGTAGGAATGACGACCGATAATTCAATCATGCTTTGTCTCATTATACCTTTAAAGCGTATATAAATGTATGAGCTAAGTGTGAAAACTTTATAAATCTAAGTCCTTTATTTCCCTAAAGTTTTTTTTTATAAACTTAGCTACTATATTTGGCAAGATTTGTGTGTTTTCAGAAATTATAAATGACTTCTTTTTCAAATTATCTTTTATTTTATCCAATTGATTCATTATGGACTCAATTCTTTTCATAAATATGCCCAGAGGAACCTCGGTAAAATTTTCAGCTATAAACAGGTTGGGCATATCAAGAAGTTCACATAGGCCCTGCAATTTAGTCAACTGATAGGAGCCGTTTGCGTAGCCAAGAAAGGGAACGCCGGATGAAGCGGTAAATATGCAACAATGGTATCGGCTTGCCACAACAAGATCACAAAGAGAGCAAATCGACTTCAACTCCCTGTCACCAAGCACCTTTTCCATGGGGAAGGCCCTATCTTTATGTAACATATTATTGACAATCAATCGGTGAACTTCCCTATCATCAGAACCACACGTATAATCAGTGGGTATCATCAATATATTACATTCGTATTTTTCAATTATACTGTCGAGGAGAGTTGCACACTTCCTCCCCATTTCAACCAGTGTTTCCTTATTTGCTCCAAATAAAGCAAGAGAAGCTTTAAGATTAAATCCAACCAAGTATTTCTTTTCAAATAGTACTGAAGAGAACTCTCCCTCAAGAATTTGCAGTGCTCTATCTCTTGAAACAGCCTTCAGGTTATAGGCATCATCGCCAGCATCAAAAATCAATAGCCCCGGAGGGACTCCCCTCCCCAAACGCTTTATCGAGACATCTCTATCTCGGAATGTCATGATTGATACATATTTCATGGCCTTTAATACTCTTTTTTTATGCCATTTTTTTCTAAAAGGTCCCATATTTTGACCACTCACAACTACAGGTTTTCCGCTGACACCTGCTAATTTCCAGTAGAACGTTTTAATCAGAAGCTCCCCTGGAATCAACGAATTGATATTCCCTCCGCCGACGTTTATCAAAACAGTGCAAGTTAGAAACTCTTCCAGTAATTGCTGAACGTAGACGGGCAAAAGTTGCCTAAGAATCGGCAACTTTACCGAAATCAATAAGAGCGCCTCTCTGATGAAGCGGGAAACACTCTTAGGAAGAAATATGCCCAACAAAGGAATTCTTATTCGGGATGAGAGGTAGTATGCAATGCATTGAATTGATCGTTCTCCATGGTAGTCAAAGCTTTCTTTTGGTTGTGGAGAGATTAAACAAATATCTAGAGTAGGCGTCTGTTCACGGAGTTGATCGATGAATGTCCGCGGCATAGCCTCATCACCAATATCAAGCCACCCGAAGCCTCCTGTAATTAATACTTTTTCCACTGTTATTATTTTTTCTTCGCTATAAATAAAATAATTTGAAATACTCGCACAATTTTTGAGCCAATGATACGAACCAAGCCGAAGAGATATCTAAAAGAAGATAGCCTTTTTAAGGCAATAAGAAAACGCTCCTTTATATAAGATAAATAAATATATACCTTCAAATAGGGGAATGGCAGATTTTTTTCAGACACCAACACATGTGTCATCAATCGAAACGCACTTAAAAGTTCTTTCAAAGAAACATCAAATTTTTCATAATATAATGGGGTTTTACGGCCGATAAGTTTCATTAATAACAAGCGAGAACCGATGTTTCTCTTTTTTAAAAGGTTTTGATCCCCTATAAACTCATCGGCTGCAAGAGAATTCAATATGACAGCTTTATCTGATGCCACCATTTGATGCAACAGTTCTCTGGACTTGGAATTCCGCGCAATTACAGTAGAGGTCGATCGAGGGGAAATCCATAGTTCCTGCCAATTATCACCAATTGAAATATCAGAAAGCTCCCCTGTTTTATCAGGGCACATAAAACATCTGGAAGGCCAGAAAAAATTCATAAAAGCATGCCCCCAATATGTCCAGTGCAAGTGATTAACAAAGTAAGAAGAACCGGTTTTCAAATGCAAGGTTAATTCCCCAGGATGCCCATTCCCCCTATAATCGATCCGCTCTAGATCTGATTTATTTATACCATGATAATCAAGTAAAAATTGAGTCGCATGAAAGCTTGGTGTGCGACTGCAAAAAAGAGAAATTACAAAAACAATCCGCTCCTTCAATACTGGGAAAATTCTTTGGGCCAAACGCAAACCTTCTATGTGGCAGGGCAACCCTGCAAAAGCAATTCTTTTTTGGGAAATTTGGCCTCTGATAATCATCTTAAGAATTCCATTCAATCTTGTAGGCAAATATTTCGACTTTTGAGACAAAAGCAACTCTTCTCTTGACGATGCAACATAACTTATCGTTTCAATTGGATTAGCTTCACTCATTTTCGTTACAATAGCCCCATCTATAGCTCCACTTGATAATAAATAATCCAATATTCCAGTTACCATCCCGCCTGATGCACCAAACTTTGCAATTACTCTGTCTGTTGAATACATACGTAAGATTTCACTATAATTTCCAATATATTTATTTTTGTGGATTTTTTCAGATTCAAAATCATCTGCCAGTCCCTTAAGGTCCAGTTCATAGCCAGGACAGGCATCAACGCATGTACCGCATTGTACACACTTTTCATCCAGCACAAATGGCTCATAAGTACCCTTATCTTCATTCACCCCAACAACAATTGCATCTTCAGGACAAACAGATTCACAGGTTGAACACATAGTGCACAAACCATTTTGCGGGACGAAAGAGACATTTTGTCCGATGTCAAAACCTAATTTATCCCTTGGTATCTCTTTATGCCTTCTCAATGCCTTCTTCAACAGTCATCCTTAAATAATTTATCATAATATCATCGCTATCAAGGCGCCGCCTGACGAATAAGGTTAGATTGTGTGAGGAACGAATCACAATCTGAACAACAAGTCATAACTTTTTTCACTCACTTAAGCACCAATTTAATTTGGGACGAAAAACTCCCTGCCGTTTAACACTTTCTATTCCTCCTACACCTCCAGATGCTTCTACCTGCCACATCAAAACGCTTGATTCGCGAAAAACGAATCGCACGCTTGGAATGATTCCTTCAACCGACAGCATATAACTCCCACTATTAAGGAGATATGGAGGTATATCAATCAGACTGGTATACCTGCCCATCATACGGTGTTTGTTATTCATATCGCCTCCATCCCAATCAGCTGAACAGAAAGCTAATATGCCTTCGCCAGTAAATACTCTTATGTATAAATGAAAATTTGTGATGGGTATTAAAACCTCGAAAGTTATCTCTATCCTAAAATGTTCATCCATCCTAAAAGAGGATTTACACTGATTATCAGCAGATAGTAGCCTGACTGACCTGAGCTTGACATATTCATCACCAGGCGCCAAACTATCAATATAATCTTTCCGGCTTAACAATTCACCCGGCTTCTCCTCGTCATATAAATAAGAATTTAGTACTTTATCGGATGAATCATCTATTATCAAACGACCTTTATCCAGCAGAATCGTCCGAGCACAAAGTTTCTGTATAGCCGTCATATTATGACTCACAAAAAGCACCGTCCTTCCTCCCTTGGAAATGTCACCCATTTTGCCTAGACACCTCTTCTGGAATGCTGCATCACCCACCGCTAACACCTCGTCAATGATCAATATCTCAGGCTCAAGATGAGCAGCTACAGCAAAGGCAAGACGAACGTACATGCCGCTAGAGTAACGCTTTACAGGTGTATCTATGAACTTCTCTGTTTCCGCAAAGGCGACTATTTCATCGAATTTTTTCTTTATTTCTCCTTTTGTCATCCCCAAAATTGCACCGTTGAGAAAAATATTTTCCCGTCCTGTAAGCTCCGGGTGAAAGCCAGTTCCCACTTCCAACAAACTGGCTATTCTCCCCCTGATCTTAACTTTTCCGCTACTAGGAGCGGTCACACGGGAAAGAATCTTCAGCAATGTTGACTTTCCTGCACCGTTAGGTCCTATTAGACCTAATATCTCCCCCTCTTTTACATCAAAGGAAATATCATCAAGAGCAAGCAGATGAGCGTTATCAATCAAAGAGTTGGAGTGCTGACCTTGTGAGATAAGAGAGTTAGGGTCCTCTTTTCCTCGCATCTTGGCCCACCAGCTCTGTAAGTCCTGATGCAAAGTACCATGATTTATAACGCCAAGACGATACTCTTTTGTCAACTTTTCAACACGGATAACCAGGTCACTCATACCGTATCCATAAATGTCTTCTCAATCCTGCCAAAGAGCGTGACGCCTATTGCCAGAATTATAAGAGTTATAGTTATGCTCATTCCTATAAGTCCAAAATCGAGGGTCCCTTTCCCAAGAAGAGCGTACCGGAAGCTTTCTACTATTGCAGTCATTGGATTTAAAGAAATAAGCCATTGCCATTTTTCAGGGACCTGAGATATGGGATAGACTACAGGAGTTGCATACATCCACAACTGAACACAAAACCCTATAGCAAAAGTAAGGTCCCTATACTTGGTAGTCAGTGATGATATAAAGATGCCAGTCCCCAGGCCAAGCGCGGCCATATGAATTATCAAAGCAGGCATCAAAAGCAACCACATAGTAGGTTGAATAGGTGCGCCTTTAAAATAAAAATAACCAGAAAACCCAAGCAGGAGGACCAACTGAACAAAAAAGGTCAACATATTAGATATTACAGTGGAAAGAGGCACTACCAGACGAGGGAAATAGACCTTTCCAAATATAGCTGCATTTGTAACAAAGGTGTCCGAAGTGCTTGTCACGCAGCCTGAAAAATAGTTCCACACTACAATCCCCGTCATATAAAACAGTGCGGGCGGCAGGCCGTCCGTTGGGATTCTTGCAATCTCTCCGAAAATCACGGTAAAAACCACCGTGGCAAACAAAGGCTGTAGTAAATACCATAGGGGGCCCAGAATTGTCTGTTTATATATAGCTACTAAATCACGCCTGACAAATAGGAAGATAAGATCCCGGTAGCGCCATAGTTCCAGAAGGTTAAGATCAAACCAGGTTCGCTGCGCTTCTAATACGGTAGTCCAGTTTTCACCTTTGGCTTCGTTATTATTTTTCATAAATTTTCACCCTATATTGCAACAAGTCAAAACAGGATATCATTTATTGTATCATCCCTGAATTTAAGCTTTTTTCCAGTCATTCCCATTATCGCACATATAGATAACTATATAAAAGCGCCCCCGGAATAGAAAAACCTGATACTTAATTGAAATGTATTTATCAGTAGAGCTTTTACCGGATCAATAGTCGACTTTTAGATATTTATTTAATCTTTTTTAACAATTTTTCCGCAGATTCAGTGTAGCCCTCCGCCCCACCTTCGTAAATAAATCGTTCTAAATATTCGGCCGCCTTTTCCTGGTCCCCTTTTGCTATATATACCTTTGCAATTTGATAATTGATAAAGTTATAAGGGAGTTCTTTATAAGCCTCTATAAGATTGTTAATCCCTTTTGTGTAATATCTCTCTTTCATCTCATCGCTCCCGGCTATTGAGGCCTGGTCGAGATTATATCTGGCAAGCCTGGATAAAATATCCCTCCTATAAGCTTTTCCCACGGTAACCAGCCTTTCATCATTTCGGGCCTCATCCAGAGCCTTTATGTAATATTGCTTCATTTGATCATAATCGCCTCTTCCGTAGCTTATGTCTCCGAGATTAAGATAGATGAGATGTTTGGGGTCATTCAGCGAAAGTCCTTTTTTTAATATTTTTTCAGCCTCCTCAATATTGCCCGATTTCAATAAAGTCTGCGCATACCCATTCAAAGCCCCCATAAAGCCGGGAGATTTCATATAAGAATCCTTCCAAAGGAGTTCATTGCTGCTCATAACAATGGTCCTATTAAAAGTTAAAATAGCAAATAGCAACAATGGAACAATGCATATATAAAAAACTATATTGTTTACATATTTCACCTTCTTATAATAATCAACAAATGACATTGACAAAGCTATAGAAAAAGGGGCTGCCGAATAATAAAGATATCTTTCCGCCCATGGTGTCCAGGCTACATTTGTAAAAGAAATAAGCGCTGCAGGAACAATCCCGCCTATTGACCAAATTAAAAGAAAACAATATTTGCCCTGTTTTTTGCTGAACATTAAAATGCTTACTATCGTAATCAAAACAGATCCCACAACGGCGTAGAAAGTTAGATTAATGTTATTTATCGTAAAATTAAGCGGAGCTGGCAATAAAAACTTCTTGAAATAAAACCCTATTGAAGCAATGCCCATTTTTAAAGAAAACATGATATTACTCTTAGACAGATTTTCCAGTATGAAGCCGAGTCCAAAGTCCTCTCCCTTAATGATCAAAGACCTGAAAAGAAGGTAAACGGGAATAAGCGTAAGAGACGATATTATGACGACTCTTGCAAAGCGACTTTTTTTATACCCGAAAGAGGGCAGAAAAAATAGCTCCAAAACGGCAAGGGCTGCCGGAGTTGCTATTGCGACCTCCTTTGCAAGCACGCCTGTCGCCATAGATAAAAAAGATAGTATAAGCAGATACCACTTCCCCTTGTTCTTCCAGGCCAGGTAAAAAATTAAGCCTATCAAAGACCAGAAAGTTGCCAAAGGGTCGGTCCGACCGGAAATCCATGCAACGGACTCAACTGTTACAGGATGGACAGCAAATAAAGAAGCGGCAAAAAAGGCGATTCTCTGGCCATATCTTTCATGCTTCAACAAACTTTTTGCAAATATATAAAGGAGTATGGCGTTGAAGGCATGAATCAAAACATTGGTTAAGCGATACCCAAAAGGTTGTCCCCCCCACAGATACTGTTCAACAAAAAAAGAAAGATCTATAACGGGCCGGTAATATTTCCCCTGCCAGCCAGGTCTTAAAAGTTCAGACAAACTGATATTATTATTTAAAAGACCGTCAATCAATAATGTATCATCAAGGCTCAGAGTTTCCAGGGAATAAAAGACTTTCATCAAAGAGGTTTGATATAAACCTAATGTGATAATAAAAAGAAGTAGCGCGTAATGCTTTGTTTTTAAGGATTTAATCATTCCGTCAAGGGTTTATTTTGAAAGATGAAGGTTTAAAGGCTGTTTTTGTACAGTCTATTAAAACCGTAGTTAAACATCTTATTCTGCTAAAGGGGTAGAGAAACAAGAAAACTTGATTCTGTAGCTTATTTTATAAAGAATAGTTTTCCTTATTGTAGCGCTCAACCTTATTGTCGGACGTATACAAGAAAAAATATAAAAAGTACCCAGGCCAAACCAACTGTCATAATCTGCCGATCATTCAATAGGACATCTGTCGGGTCTCCATTTCCTTTTCTGACTATATATATGTACCTTAGAAGGCCAAAAGAGCAGAGCGGCACCGTAAAAAAAAGGCCGTTTTTCTGTTCAATCGTATAAAGAGAGTATGTAACAAGAGCAGCCGAGGCCGAAAACCAGAGTGAGCCTTCAATAAATGACCGGCTGTAAGCTGCAAGACTTGCTCTATGGTCAGATGCCTTGTCACCTAACTCAAACATCTCCCCCATTCTTTTTCCGCTGGCAAGAAAGAGAGATACAAGGAACACTGTCAAAAAAAGCCAGTCTGAGATAGGAACATCAAAGGCCTCACCGCCGGCCATTACCCTTACAACAAATCCGGCAGAAATAAAAAATATATCTACAATAGCTATATGTTTAAAAAACAGAGTATATGAAATGGATATAAAAAGATATGCAAGGATGTATGCCCAGAAAAGGGGGGAAACAAGAAAAGAAGCCGCCAATGAAGAACACAGGAGTAGCAGGGCGACAATCAAAGCCTCATGAACAGAAACGCTGCCATTTGCAATGGAACGTAGTTGTTTTAGTTTATGTCCTCTATCTGCCTCTATATCTTTTATATCATTAATTATATAACTGCAGCTTGCTGCAGCTGAGAAGACGAGCAGGGATACAACTGTGTTCAAACCGGTGCCTGGCAAGATAATCGTCCCGGCGAAAAAGGGAGGAAACAAGATTAACAGATTTTTTATCCATTGGTGCGGCCTGAGTAGAGCAAAATACTTCAACATCATTCACCCTTGAAAAATATTCACAAAAAAGAATTTCCACTTCCTTGACTAGCGCATTTTATCACATCTATTACATTGCCGCAAAAAAAAGGGCGGAGCCGCATTGAAGCGGTCCGCCCTTCTTGATCTATATGAAGCTTTAAACTACAGAGCAGTCCAACCGGTCCAGGAAGCTCCAGCTGTTCCAGTCGGTGCGGCTACGCAATCAACGATGCTGCCGTCAGATGGCAGAGGAGTATAAAAAATCTTCTGGTCATTTGAAGTGCTTGCAAACTGTCTGTTGCCCTGCATATGGTAAGAACCTAAGGCATAGGTAAGCCCGTTACCATGAACATAAGTCATTAATACGTTTTTCGAACCTTTTATTTCAAGTGTGCCACCTTTAGCATCACTTCCAATTGTACATACGGTGTCAACCAGAGCCCATGCTGAAACTCCCTCACAAGCTGCAAAGACTGAGCCTGCTGTCGTCAAAGAGAAGAACACAGCGGCTATAATTATAAATTTTTTCATTTTTTACCTCCGTTTATATTATTCTATTATCACTTATACTGCTTTATATCACGTTGATGGGTAAACTTGAGCGTCCGCAAAGAAAGACTCAAGAGCTGTCTTTGTGTTCTTCAGATCGCTCTGCGCCGCTGAGTTATAAGCCTTCTGCCTGTATGACGCAAACTGCGGTATTGCGATAGCTGCCAGGATACCGATAATGGCGACAACTATAAGGAGCTCGATAAGAGTAAAACCCTTTTCGCTCCCGCTCTTCCTTGATAACATTTTTAACATTGTATTACCTCCTTTTTTAGTTTTATTTGTGAATTAAAAACTTGTTGCATTTATACAAAGCAATCTATGTGCCATTAAAAGGCTCCGCTGAGCACAAAATAGGGTCGAAAACAAAAAAGCCTTAACCGATAAGGACTTAACTAGCCTAAAGCATCAGAACCCGTGAGTGATATTTAGACCATGGTAGAATCTCTCCCCTGCAAAGCCCCTTCTGAACGATCAAACCTGACACCTAACGTCACCTGAGTGACAATTATTGTCACTGCCTTGAGAAATATCTTTTCCTATTTGACAGCCGCATCTTCCTCTCCCACATCCCCATTCATAAGCTTCATGGAACAAAGCGCCGCGCACATGGTGCATGCATCCTCCGCATCCATCGGCATGGCGGAATCTCTCAGCCGCCTTGCCTTTTCAGGGTCAATGCAATTGGCGATCTGCCCCTCCCAGTCCAGCGCCTTCCTTTTTTTGGACATCTCCAGATCCATATCCCAGGCGCCCTTCACCCCTTTGGCAAGGTCTCCGGCGTGGGCTGCGATCCTTACAGCCATCACCCCTTCATGAACATCCTCCACCGTCGGGAGCCTAAGGTGCTCAGATGGCGTCACGTAGCAGAGAAAGTCCGCCCCGGCGGCTGCGGCAACGGTTCCACCTATGGCCGATGTTATATGATCGTAGCCGGGCGCTATATCAGTCACGAGCGGCCCCAGCACATAAAATGGCGCGCCGTGGCAGATCCGCTTCTGCAGAAGGATATTCGCCTCCACCTGATTTATCGGCACATGGCCAGGCCCCTCTATCATCACCTGCACTCCGGCGGCCCACGCCTTTTCAGTCAGCTCTCCCAGTATGAGGAGCTCCTGTATCTGCCCCCTGTCAGTCGCATCGGCTATGCAGCCCGGTCTGAATCCGTCACCGAGAGACAGTACGGCGTCATAGCGCTTTGCCAGTTCAAGGAGGCGGTCAAAATGCTCAAACAGAGGGTTTTCTTTATTGTTCTTCTGTATCCATTCGGTAAGGAAGGCGCCGCCGCGGCTTACCACGTCCATCACCCTCCCTTCGGTCCTCAGCCTTGCCACCGACTCTCTTGTTACGCCGCAGTGAACTGTAATAAAATCGATGCCGTCTTCGAGGTGCTTTTCAATACCGCCAAATATCTCGTCTTCCGTCATCTTAAATATAGGCCTTCCCGAATTAAATGTCTCCAGCGCCGCCTGATATAGAGGAACGGTGCCTATAATGATATTTGATTCTTCCATTATCCTCTTGCGGACAAGGTCAACATCGCCGCCGGTAGAAAGATCCATTACCGCATCGGCGCCCGCCTTTTCGGCAACGCGCAGCTTTTCAAGCTCGCAATCGAGCTCCTTGATATCCCTTGACGTACCTATGTTTGCATTGACCTTCGTCTTCAGCCCCTTACCGATCCCGAGAGGCGCAACCTTTATATGTCTGTTGTTCCTGCATATGGCTATATTCCCGTCGGCAACGCCCTTTCGGATAAATTCTGGCTCCAGCCCTTCCTGCTCGGCCACCGCCCTCATCTCTTGGGTTAGATTCCCTTTCCGGGCCTCTATTAACTGTGTCATCTTTTCTCCTTCCCTTTAAACTTCATTTAAACTCTTTAGCAGCTTCAAAGTTTCTGCCTTAATATCTTTGGCTCCCAGTATGGCCGATATCATCGCCACGCCGCTTGCCCCTCGCCCCATTACGTCTCTGACGTTTTCCAGCCTTATCCCGCCGAGGCCATAGACAGGGATATTGACCTTGCTGCACACCTCTTCCAGACTCTCCAGGCCTTGGGGCTCTCCATAGTCAGCCTTTGATGGAGTGTAATAAATGGGGCTGAAGGTGACAAAGTCCGCGCCTTCCCTTTCTGCTATAATGGCATCCTGAGACGAGTGGGCCGACAGCCCTACAATCTTATCCCTGCCTATAAGCTTTCTTGAATCCATCGAACCAAAAGAAGCAGCCGGCAGATGCACGCCATCGGCATCAACAGCGATGGCGATATCGATCCTGTCATTGATAAGCAGCTTCGCTCCAAACCTTCCGGTTAGCTGTCTTAGCCTGCATGCCAGCTCAAAGAGCTCCCTGGTCGGCAGCTCCTTTTCTCTAAGCTGAATTAAGCTTGCGCCTCCCTCTAGAGCAAGCTCAAGCGCCTTAAGCAGCGGCCTGCCCCTAGTCTGGTTACTATCGCTTATGAGATAAAGGCCCGGCAGATCCACTATGCGCTTATTATCCCCTCGATCGGGCTGCTTGCCGTGGCGTATAGCTTCCTCGGCATGCGTCCTGCCAGGTATGCCTCTCGCCCCGCCTCTACCGCCTTCTTCATTGCACTTGCCATCAGTACCGGATTATCTGCCCCTGCAATACCCGTATTCATGAGCACCCCGTCGCATCCGAGTTCCATCGCGATCGCCGCATCGCTTGCCGTACCGACACCTGCATCGACAAGGATGGGCACCTTTGCATCTTCAAGAATAATCTTGATGTTGTATGGATTACGAATCCCAAGGCCGCTGCCGATAGGCGCGCCAAGGGGCATAACGGCGGCGCAGCCGATATCTTCGAGCTTCTTTGCAGTGATAGGATCATCACTGGTGTAGGCCATTACCACAAAACCTTCAGCAACCAGCACCCTGGCAGCCTCGAGCGTGGCGGGTATATCGGGAAAGAGGGTCTTTGTATCTCCAAGGACCTCAAGCTTTACCAGATCCCAACCTCCGGCCTCTCTGGCCAGACGACAGGTACGAATTGCGTCTTCTGCCGTGAAGCAGCCAGCCGTATTGGGAAGGATGGTATACTTTTTCGGGTCTACATAATCAAGGAGGTTCTCCTCATCCTTACTTGTAATGTTTACCCTCCTTACCGCCACCGTAACGATCTCGGCACCGGAGACCTCAATCGCCTTCTTTGTCTCTTCAAAATCTTTATACTTCCCCGTCCCGACGAGGAGTCGCGAACTGTATTCCTTCCCTGCAAGAACAAGCTTGTCTTCAGCCATCTCTTATCTCCTTATAATAACATTATATTAATGGTTATATTTATATTCACCCCCCGCCTACCATCTTCACTATCTCCAGCAGATCGCCCTCTTCAAGCACTGTGCTTGCATGCAGGCTTCTTGACACTATCGCCCGATTAAGCTCGACAGCGACGCCAACGGCCGGAGTATTTATCTCCTTAAGCAGTTCAGTTACCGTCAAGCCGTCCCTTACCTCTTTTGATTCGCCGTTTATTGTAATTTTCATATGCCCTCCCTAGCCCAGACAAACTGGATAATTACCTTTACGAAGTTATTTCTGCCAGAAAAACGCAGAAAACAACTTCTAAGGGACTAAAAATAAAGATCCCGCGCACCCTCTTCAATCTCTTTCAGCTTTGCCTTTGTCGATGTGCGCAGCCTTTCATCTGCAATGCAAGGCAGGTTCTCCTCTATAACTCTGTTGCAGGCATAAGCGCTCGAACCAGCATGATCAATTATATATTCCTTCAGCGTAAGCAGCGCATTGGGAAGGCAGTACTTCTCCATCTCGAGGTGAGAGACCTTGCCTGTAAACTCCTTTCCCGTACGCCCCGTGCGATAGCAGGCGGTGCAGAGCGAAGGCAGGTTCCCCGTGGAGGCTATATATTCTACCATATCCTCAAGGGAGCGGTGGTCGCTGGTCAGAAACTGGGATGCGTCAAAGCGTTCTTTTTCAGTCGAATACCCTCCCGGATCGGTACGCGATCCGGCGCTGATCTGGGAAACGCCTATATCTATCAGTTCATCTCTCAAGTAAGCAGGCTCGCGCGTGGTAACCACAATCCCGGCAGCAGGAACGGCAAGGCGATAGATGGAAACTATAAGTTTAAACTCCTCATCGGAAACCGGCCAGGGCGGCGACGCAATGGGAGAGCCCGTTGCAGGCTGCAACCTTGGCGCAGATATGGTATGAGGCCATGCCCCGAATTTCTCATATAGATGTCTTGCGTGGGAGACCACGGCCATAACCTCAAAGCGCCAGTCATATAAGCCCAAAAGAGCCCCTATCCCGACATCTCCAAACCCTGCCTCCACTGCGTGATCAAGGGCTCCAATCCTCTTTTCATAGTCACTCTTTGGGCCTGAGGGGTGCATCTCCCTATAGGTCTCTTCATGATAGGTCTCCTGGAAGACCTGGAAGACCCCGACTCCTGCCTCCTTCAGCTTTTTAAGGTTTTTTTCAGGCATTGGCGCAGCATTGACATGCAATATACGGATGCCGGTATTTGAGTAAATCGCCTCTATTATCTCAATGATCTTGTCAAGGCTTGAGCTTTTAGGCGACTCTCCCGCCACCAGCAAGATCCGGTTAAAACCGAGATTTTCAAGGGCGGTCGCCTCCCCCACCGCATCGCTGGCGGAAAGGCTGTTTCTCTCCGCATCGGGGTTATCCCTTCTAAAGCCGCAGTAAAGGCAGTTGTTTATGCAGTCATTCGTTAGATATAAGGGCGCAAAGAGTACAATCCTCCTGCCGAAGCATTCGAGTTTTACCTTAGACGATGCAGCAAATATCATTTTTCGCAGATCAGGGTCCTGCCTTGCTCCGATGAGAAGGGCCACATCCTCAAGACTGAGGCCCTTAAATTCCATAGCCCGGTCAAGAACGCCTTTCACTTCTTCCGCCTTAGGGGCGACAGCCTCGTTAATAAGGGCGCCTATCTTTTTTGCATCTATAAAATTCTTCATTAATTTCCCGTCAAGATACCCTTAATATAAGCAGATGCTTTGCACCAACAAAAAAGCCGCTCCTTTATATAGAAGCGGCT
>JAVVFD010000179.1:0-3906 GCA_032250935.1 bacterium | reverse complement strand
TTGAGATTCTATTTCCCCAAGGGCACAGATTTTAAAAAAGTTACTTCAAAAGAACTTGAAATTGCTGTCAGAAAGATCAATAATAGGCCAAGAAAGTGCCTTAACTACCGAACACCTCAAGAAGTTTTCTATAGTGCTTCAGGTGGTGCACTTGGAACTTGAATCTGCCATTATTAGAGGTAGCCTTAATAAGAACATGGTAAAACTGTACTGGACCTAGGGTCCACTTTACGGTATTCTTGTCACTCAACACCTAATAACTTGATGTCAAAGAGAGGCCGATTAAATGAAAAAAAGTTTTGTTATCCTTTTGTCCTTAACTATTACAGGTTGCGGAACATATCCTCTGACAGTGGCGACCTCCAATGTTACCAAGCCCGTTATCATAGGCAACGTACCTACTATAAAGGGAAACCATCAGAAGGAATTTCTGAATAAGGTTCAGGAATTTTCACTGAATGCTGAACATTCATTTGTTACTATTATGAATCATGTCTACACCACGAGAGAAGCGGCAGGTAAGTATGATGTCGGATTATTGCGTATAGCTAACGGCGATGATGATAGTGAACTTATAGTTATTGACAAGATTACTTTTTGGGGTAAAAAATCGGAATCTATAGCTCTTCTTATGTTTCATAATTCTGACTATACCAAAGGTTTTCTTGATGGAGCAATATACAGAAAGTAGGAAAGGAAAACATTTATGACAAGTAATTACCTGAAAGTATTTTTATTGTTTTGGAGCCTTGGTCTTCTTGCAGGGTGCGGGTCAGGCGCAAGGGCAATACTTAAGTTTGATGGCACAAAATACCCCGTTTCCATGAGCGCATTTCTTTATGACAGCGATTATAAAGTAGTGGCAAAGGACAAAGAATTGGAAGTAATAGCTCAGTTTAAACATGAGAAAAGATTCTGGGGGATTTTTTACACCATCATAGCTCTTTCAAATGATGATGAAGTTGTTGCGGCAATCAACAGGGAGGTTAGCAATATTGGTGGAGATGGGATAATAAACCTTTCTGTCACAGCCTATAATTGCCTGTTTAATTCTTTCCCCATTATTTCCTTGGCACCCATTATGCCGGGCTGTGTTGATACGGTTGTAATGGGTGAGATAGTTAAACTAAAAGATAAAGCTCTGTCCAGCACTCCCAAAACAGCAAACTATATCCAAAAAAAAGAATAAATCGGGCCATGTCAGCCATTGCAAATCCAAATTAAATATATTAGAGATACTGTGCACAGCATGAGTCATTATAAAAAGAGGAAGGACAAATATGCAGCATACTTTGCCACAGTTGCCTTGCTTTTTTTCTTTACTGCTTGTGCTTCTAGGCCCGTCATTGAGCGCAGGCCTTTATCGGAAAAAGAATTGAATGTTAAAGAGGTAGGAGCTGAGCAGAAGGTTACCTTGAGTCTTAAAGAATCCTGTAAACCTGTTGGAAAGATAAAAACATTTAGAGACTCATATGATATTGCCATCGCCACAGTAGCTTCCGGTGGTAATGTGGCTCAGGTTATTAACGGCATGAAAAAAGTCAGTGGAGTTCATATGGTAAATCCAAATGCAGGAATCTGGTCTTACGATGTCCGTTTCTGGAAGTGCCCTTAGACTTTGTAGGGTCATAACGCATGGAATAGATGCCCTCTCCAGAAAAACTGAAAAAGGCTTGCCCGGTGGCAAGCCTTTTTTGATTTTCTTGTCAGGGCAAAAGCCTGGGAGATGAGAACCTTACGTTGGTATTATCATTAGGACCTATTCTATAATAGGAATTTTTTTAAATATGTGTTATTATGAGCAGTTCTGAATTTATGGGTGCATGAAGGACAAGGAAGGTAGGGCGGCAGGATCTCAATAATTCCCCACGCAATTGTCGGTAAGTATCAAAAATAAATAATAAAGGACAGGTTCAATAGCATCTAATTAAAGGGATGGTCAAGCCGTTGCGCGCTTACCCTTTTTTAAAACAATGAATTATAGAGGAAGTTTATGATACGTGATGATCTAAGAAATATCGCAATTATTGCCCATGTTGACCATGGGAAAACTACGCTTGTAGACGGTATGCTGAGGCAGGTCGGAACATTTCGCGCCAATGAGCAGGTCGATGACAGGGTTATGGACAATATCGATCTTGAAAAAGAGCGAGGTATTACCATCGCCGCTAAAAGTACCGCCATTGATTATAAGGGCGTGACCATAAACATAGTGGATACTCCCGGTCATGCCGATTTCGGCGGCGAGGTGGAAAGAACCCTGAAGATGGTTGACGGTGTTTTGCTTCTCGTTGATGCATCCGAGGGCCCCCTTCCTCAGACCCGTTTTGTTTTGAAGAAGGCGCTTGAGCTTAAATTGACTCCCATACTTGTCATTAATAAGATTGACAGGCCCGATTCAAGGATCCAGGAGGTTTTAAACGAGGTCTACGATATGTTTATCGATCTCGATGCAAATGAGGACCAACTCGATTTCCCTATCGCATATACCATCGCCAGAGACGGCATTGCCAAGATGGAGCTCGATAAAGAATCAGATACCTTGCAGCCGCTTTTTGATCTTATAGTGGAAAAGATTCCAGCGCCAGATATGGATCCGGAAGGCGTTTTGCAGCTTCTTATTACGAATATTGACTACGATGATTTTATCGGAAGGCTTGCCGTTGGAAGGATCTTCTCAGGCAGGCTGAAGGTTGGCGATTCAGTTTCTGTAATAGGTGTTGACGGAAAGGTCGAAAAGAAAAAGATATCCTCCCTCTTTAAGTTTGCCGGTCTCGGCCGGAAAGATGTTAAAGAGGCATCAGCCGGAGATATCGTTTTACTTGCGGGGATAGAGGGTATATTTATCGGTGATACCGTAAGTAATCCTGATAACCCTGCTCCTCTTCCAAGGATTAAGGTTGATGAGCCAACGATCTCCATGGTTTTTTCCATCAATACGTCTCCTTTCGCGGGGAGGGACGGAAAACTTATTACGTCTAGAAATCTGCGGGAGAGGCTGGAAAAAGAACTCCTCTACAACGTATCTATAAAGGTCGATTTTACGGAGACCGATGCCTTTACGGTAATGGGTCGCGGAGAGCTTCAGCTCGCCATCCTGGTGGAAATGATGAGACGTGAGGGTTATGAACTCTCGGTATCCATGCCACAGACGATTACAAAGAAAATTGACGGCGTTCTTCATGAGCCGATGGAGCAGCTCTTTATTGATGTGCCTGAAGAGTATGTTGGGCCTGTTACCCAGCTTGCGGGCGAAAGAAAGGGTAAGATGATCAATATGCAAAACGGCGGACATGGAAGGGTGGATATGGAGTTCAGCATCCCTTCAAGGGGGCTCATCGGCTTCAGGTCTCAGTTCCTGACGGATACGAGAGGAACAGGCCTGCTAAATCATCTCTTTGATGGATATGAGCCGTGGCATGGTGAGATTACAAAAAGGGTAAATGGCACCTTGATTGCCGACAGGGCCGGCAAGACAAATGCCTACGCACTGTTTCATCTGCAGCCGAGAGGAACGCTCATTGTAACGGAGCAGACTGAGGTTTATGAGGGGATGATAGTCGGGGAAAACTCAAGAGAGAATGACCTTGATGTTAATGTTACAAAGGAAAAGAAGCTGAGTAATATGCGTTCTTCCGGCGCTGATGAGTCCTTGCAGCTGGTTCCACCCAAGCTCTTTAGCCTTGAAGAGGCATTGGAGTTTTTAGCTGAAGATGAGCTTCTGGAGGTAACTCCACATTCAATGAGGCTCAGAAAGAGGGTGCTGCAGGCCGGCAAAAGACCAAAGAAGAAACAGCAGCAGTAAAAGATAAATTTATCAATTTTTTAAAACCCGTCCCTTGGGCGGGTTTTTCTTTATGTGCGCCCGGCAGGGCGCAATCTCTTGGAGGTGAAAGTCCTCTATAG
>JAVVFD010000178.1:0-3916 GCA_032250935.1 bacterium | reverse complement strand
GGGGCCGAGACCAAGGAGCATGTCGATTTCCTGAGGGCCCACGGTTGCACCATGATTCAAGGGTTCTATTACAGTCATCCCCTCTCGGCTGAAGAGTTCGAAAAGAAACTTATCTCCGGTTTAAGCTAGCCCCTCCCCCTTGTTTTTATTCCTTGGCTGGTTTTATTGCATCTGCATATGCAGACCTTTGGCGGGAAAGGCTCCTAGAGCTCCTTCTCAAACTCAAGCACCTTCAGGGTAGCTTTCATGACCGAGTCGGGATTTAGCGATATGGAGTCTATCCCCTCTTTGACGAGGAACCGGGCGAACTCAGGATAGTCGCTAGGCGCCTGGCCGCAGATACCGCTGTGGCGGCCGTTTCGCCTTGCCCCCTCGATAGCCATGGATATCATCCTCATAACACCTTTATCACGCTCATCGAAGATGGGAGCGACCAGTTCCGAGTCCCGGTCGATGCCAAGGGTGAGTTGCGTCAGGTCGTTGGAGCCTATGGAGAAGCCGTCGAATATTCTGCTGAAACCGTCGATCTCCATGACGTTGTTGGGTATCTCGCACATGACGTAGACCTCAAGCCTATTTTCGCCCTTCCTCAGCCCGTTTTCGGCCATCACCTGAAGCACCTTTTCCCCCTCGCTTACTCTCCTGCAGAATGGGATCATGATGACCAGGTTGCTGAGCCCCATCTCCTCCCTCACCTTTTTCATGGCCCTGCATTCGAGGGCAAAACCCCCGCGGTACCTCTCGTCGTAATAGCGTGATGCCCCCCTGAATCCGATCATGGGGTTCTCCTCCTCCGGCTCAAAGTACTTTCCCCCGATGAGAGTGGCGTACTCATTGCTCTTGAAGTCGCTCATCCTGACGATTACCGGTTTCGGATAGAAGGCGGCGGCTATCGTCCCCACACCCTCGGCCAGTCTCTCCACGAAGAACTCCTCCCTGTTTTCATAGCCGAAGGTGATTTCATCGATCTCCTTTCTTGTCGCTTCATCCCTGATCATTTCAGGGTGTACGAGGGCCATGGGGTGGATCTTTATATAGCTGTTGATGATGAATTCCATCCTTGCCAGTCCCACGCCGTCACATGGAATCATTGACATGGAGAAGGCGATCTCGGGATTTCCAAGGTTCATCATGATCCTTGTCCTGGGGCGCTTAAGCTTTCCAAGGTGGAGCCTTTCCACATGGAAGGGGAGGGCGCCTTCGTATACAAATCCCTCATCCCCCTCGGCGCAGCAGACGGTAACATCCATCCCTCCGGGGACCTTTTCCGTGGCATCTCCAGCGCCTACTATGGCCGGTATGCCGAGCTCGCGACTGACTATCGCCGCGTGGCAGGTCCTGCCACCGCGGTTGGTGACGATGGCGGCGGCCCTCTTCATAACCGGCTCCCAGTCCGGCGTGGTATTGTCCGCTACGAGTATTTCACCCGGTTTAAAGTCAGGCAGATGAGCAACATCAGATATTATCCGCGCCTTTCCGCTTGCTACCTTTTCACCTACGCTTCTTCCCCTCACAAGGACAGTACCTCTCTTATCCAGGTGGCAGGTCTCGAGTATGTCCACCGCCCTCTGGGACTGCACCGTCTCGGGTCTCGCCTGTACGATAAAGATCTCTCCCGTCTCCCCGTCCTTGGCCCACTCGATATCCATAGGCCTCGCCTGGCCCGCCTTCTTCGAGTAGTGATCCTCTATGGCGATGGCATGAGCGGTGAGCTCCAGAACCTCTTCATCTGTGAGGCAGAAAAGTCTGCGCTTAGCCTCGGGCACCTCCACGTTCCTCGTCAAGACTTTGGAATCACCCCGGCCGTAAATCATCTTGATTTTCTTCTCGCCCAGCTTTTTTCTGATGATAGATTTAAAGCCCTCCCTGAATGTAGGCTTGAAGACGTAGTATTCGTCGGGGTTGACCGCCCCCTGGACGATGTTCTCCCCTAGTCCGTACGATGCGTTGATGAATACGACATCGCGAAAGCCCGTCTCCGTATCGAGTGTGAAGATGACGCCGCTTGTGGCTATGTCGGAGCGGACCATCTTCATGATCCCGATGGAAAGGGCCACCTTGAAGTGGTCGAAGCCGTTGTCGATGCGGTAGGAGATGGCGCGGTCCGTAAAGAGGGAGGCGAAGCATTTTGAGCAGGCCTCTTTCAGTGCATGCCGTCCGCGGATGTTGAGGTAGGTCTCCTGCTGTCCGGCAAATGATGCCGAGGGGAGGTCCTCCGCCGTGGCAGAGCTCCTGACGGCGACATCGCAGTGGTGACCGTATTCCTCGCAGAGCCTGTCGTAGGCGGCCGCTATCTCCTCCCAGAGGTCACCCGGAATGCCGGCGCCGAGGATAAGGTCGCGCGCCGTTTTCCCCCTGAGGGCAAGGTCGGTTACATCGCTCTTGTCGAGGCCGGCCATGGTCTCCTTGAGGGTGTCAAGAATGCCTGCCGATTTCAGCACGTGCCGGTAGGCATCGGCCGTTACTGCAAAGCCGTTGCTGATCTTCACGCCCTGCGGGGCGAGCTGGCGGTACATCTCACCCAGTGAAGCGTTCTTCCCGCCCACAAGGGGGACGTCATCGATGCAGATCTCTTCAAAGCAGCGGATGTATCGGTATTTTCTTTTCATCATCTATCCTTCTTTTTTAAGGCCCATCATAAGCTGTTGTTTGGAAAGCGTCTGGAGGAGGCTCTTTTTTTTCACCGGCTTGGCGATGTGATCCGTGCATCCTGCCATCATGCATTTTGTTACCTCCTCCTTAAGGGCGTGGGCGGTAAATGCGATGATGGGGGTCCCTTCGAGGCCCTTATCCTCTTCCCACTTGCGGATTATTCTGGTCGCCTCGTAACCGTCCATGACGGGCATCTGCATATCCATGAGGATGAGGTCATATTCATTTGCCGTGAAGCGTTCGAAGGCCTCTGCTCCGTTTTCAGCCATATCGATCAAGTGGGGCGTATTTTTAAGGAAAATCTTAACCAGGAGGCGGTTGTCCTCTGAGTCTTCGACAAGCAGTATTTTTAGTCCCTCCCCCCCATCAGAAGCGGGGACTTTTTCATCGCCAGGTCCTGTCTCCTCTTCATTTGGCCCCTTCCCTTCCTTCATATCAAGAGTGATATAGAACGTGCTCCCTTTTCCAACTTCGCTCTCAGCCCTGATTTCTCCTCCCATAAGTTGAACGAGCTTTTTGGATATGGTAAGTCCCAGGCCCGTACCGCCATAAAGACGCGTTGTAGAAGTATCGGCCTGGACAAATTCGCTGAATATATCTTCCAGTTGTTCATGCTCTATGCCTATACCTGTGTCGCTGATGGATATATGAAGGCGGCACATATGCTTCCCGCCTTCACAGGCTTTGTAAGCGGCTGTAATATTTATCCTGCCGCTGTCGGTGAACTTGACCGAGTTGCCCAGCAGATTTATAAGCACCTGCCTGAGGCGCACGGGGTCTCCCATTAATCTGGCAGGTATGTTGGGCGATTTGTCGAGGGTGATTGTTATCCCTTTCTCCCTTGCCTTGACGTCGAATATGGATATGACCTTGTCCATCTCTTTTGCAAAATCAAACTCTACCTCTTCAAGATGCACCTGTCCCGCCTCGATCTTGGACAGGTCGAGTATGTCGTTTATTATGGCTATGAGCGCATCTCCCGAATGTCTGAGCCGCTCTATGAATTCCTGCTGTTCTCCATCCAATTCCGTTTCAGAGAGGAGTTCGGCCATGCCCAGTATGCTCGTCATAGGCGTTCTTATCTCGTGGCTCATATTGGCGAGGAATTCGCTCTTTATGCGGCTTGCCTGTTCGGCTGACTCCTTCGCTTCGATAAGCGCCTTTTTTGCAATGTTCTGCTCCGTAATATCGCGAAGGAATACGTAAAACCTGTGCCCCTCTTTCGTGCTGACCGCTGTGGTGCTTATGTCAATATCAATGATAC
>JAVVFD010000177.1:0-3979 GCA_032250935.1 bacterium | reverse complement strand
TCTGTAAAATGGGTGTAGGACATGTTGGGCTCCTTTTCTGGTGTGTTTGTTGGGCGTGCTTCATACACTACCAGAAAACCCCTTCATGTCCACTACTTACATCAAGTGGTGCACTTACGATTAGAATTCACCAAGTATAAAAGTCCAAAATATCTCCTCTACTCCCCCACCGGCACCCTCCTCCAAACCTACACAGAAAGGCCGTTGGAGTTGGGGGTGGTGGAGGCGAAACGGATCGGTTCCAAACAATACCGGACGACCGTTAAATTTCCTGATAAGGTGTGGACAATCATAGAGGACGGGAGCTTTGGGAATTTTGTGCGCGACACCAAGGGCAATCTTTACGGTTTTAGAGGGAAAGATGTTGTTCGTTTCAATGATGCAGGTGAGGAAATCGGAACACTGACAATTCCTAAGTCAGAATTCAAGGCTATAGAGACATCGCCTGACTGGCCCTCGGATGTTGATGTACCATTAACAGTAGTTGTCGAATATGGCCAGCCGGTTGTCGGTCCGAACGGAAATATATATACCTGGAAGAGGACGCCGGATAAGTACAGCATCATCAAGTGGACGTGGCAGGAGTGAATTTAAGTGCAGAGTTCAGGGTTTGAAGTTCAAAGCGGGAATATAGTCAAGGCGACGCTTACGGCATTCGATTCAATCGAGACTGAAGGCAATGTTGCTCCGACATGCGAAGCAGTCAACGAGGGTGTGATTACGGAGGGGAAGGCAAGGTTCAGGCTGGATGTCCGCACGATAGGGTCGAAGGACATGTCCATGTTATCGACGCTCACCTGTCCAAATACTTTGATACTATCCTACATGACAAACTGCTGAAAGTGGTTGCAGAAAGGGTTTGATAAAAAGGTGCTGAGCATAATCAAACAGTGGCTGAAAGCCCCTGTAATCAAAGTAGAGGAAGGTCGTAAAACCAATATAGGCGGCGGAAAGAAGAATGGGAAAGGAACCCCTCAGGGTGGAGTTATCTCGCCTTTACTGGCCAACATCTATCTTAATATCCTTGACCGGATATGGGATAGAAACGGGTTGATAGAGAAGTACAATGCCCGACTTGTCCGTTATGCGGATGATATGGTCATACTTTGCAAACGAGACACCCAAGCAGTTTATGCCATACTGCAACGCGTTCTTGGCAAGCTTGATCTCAAGCTTAACGAGGACAAAACGCAGATAAAGGACTCCCGGAAGGAAAGTTTTGATTTCTTGGGATTCAGTGTCCGCATTGCTACCGGGAAACAATCAGGAAAGGATTTTCCACTGATTGAACCTTCGGCAAAGGCACTGAAATCGATTAAAGAAGAAATCAAGTTTAAAGACCGACGGGAACTGAATCCTATGGCGATAGATGCTATCGTAAACAACCTCAACCAGACAGTTCGAGGGTGGAGCCAATATTTCCATTATGGATATGGCCACAGGAAATTGAAAAAGGTCAAGTACTACATGGAAGAAAGCGTGCGAAGACATCTAAGGTACAAACATAAGCTGGTTAACAGGGGCAGGGCCTATCAGCAGTTTCCAAGGAGCTTTATATATGACTATCTCGGTTTATATAAGGTTCCGACAACTCCGGTCTGGAAAGGCGTGCATGCTTAAGAAAGAAGAACATCGGAAAGCCGTATGCGGGAGAACCGCTAGTACGGTTTGATGAGGGGAGGCTGCGAATGCTGCCTTAATTGGTAGGTTCGCTGCCTTCTACTCTAATCGTTAAGTATATGAAAGAAAAGGATAAAGGTCTGAAAGAGGGCCTAAAAACAGGCTTATAAATTCTGGGAACGCAATACTTAACTCCCCCACCTATTAGGACTCGAAAAATAAAAAAGGACAGCTTTAATGTCTGTCCTTTTTTATTGCCATCCATTTAGTTTGGTGAAGGTTTTTTAGTCTTTTAATATTGCTGAGCTGTTGATATTGTTTATATTGGCGGAAGGAGGCGGGAGTCGAACCCACCATCCCGATTTTCCATCGAGATCTCCGGTTTTGAAGACCGGCAGCGCCACCGGGCACTTTCCCCTTCCTTAATCGATTAAGAATATCTAGTGTGGGCTTAAAAATCAAGGCAATTTAAGAAAAATGCCAATAGCTAAATTCACTGCAATTAAGCTGCAATTGTCTTTTGTGGTCAAAAGGAATCTTTTGATATCATTAACAAAAAAGCTGTGCTATAGATATAACGATAGCCATAAAAAAGAATTCCGCAGAGGTGTGTAATATGAAGGTAGTCAGTGCCGATGAGATGAGGGAGATCGACAGGCGGGCCATAGAGGATTACGGGGTGCCCGGCGTCGTTTTGATGGAAAATGCCGGACGGGCTGCGGCAGATGTCATCGAAGGCATCTGCGTGGAAGAGGGCGTAGATAGGATTCTTATTATAGCTGGCAAAGGGAATAATGGCGGAGATGGTTTCGTCGTCGCCCGCCATCTCCTAAACAGGGGCATTGACTGCATCATCCTGCTCACAGGAAAAATCGCCGAGGTAAAGGGAGACGCAAAGATAAATCTCGATATAGCCGGCAAGATGGGGATTGAAGTTAGAGAATCGTTGATGGATATTTTCCTTGTTGAAGAGGAGATAAGGTCTGCAGGGCTGATAGTAGACGCACTTTTTGGAACAGGGCTTAGCAAAGAGGTAGAAGGTTTTCATGCCGAGGTGATAGATGCGATAAACATCTCTGATATCCCTATCGTTTCTCTTGATATCCCTTCTGGACTGGATGCTTCCAGCGGGAAGGTTCTCGGCTCAACGGTAGAGGCCGATGTGACAGTAACCTTTTGCCTTCCAAAAACAGGGTGCATTATTCACCCGGGGGCAACTTATGTGGGAGACCTCATCCTGGCCGACATCGGCGCGCCTATAGATCTCCTTGAGGGCCGCGAGCTACAGACATCCATCATTCTTGAAGAGGATGCGGCGCAGCTTCTTCTTCCGCGAGATGAAGAAAGCCATAAAGGGTCATATGGACATCTTTTGATTATCGCCGGGTCGAGAGGCAAATCGGGGGCTGCGGCCCTTGCCGCCCATGCAGCCATGAGGGGCGGCGCAGGCCTTGTTACCCTCGCAGCGCCTGCTTCTCTAAATGACATATTGGAGAGCAAACTGACAGAAGTTATGACAGAGCCGGTAAGAGAAGAGAAAGAAGGTTTTTTTGCGAAAGGGGCTGCTTTGGAAATTTTAGAAAAACTTGAAGGCAAATCTGCGCTTGTTTTAGGTCCAGGCATATCCAGGCGGGAAGAGGCCGGGCAGATGCTGAGGCAGATCCTTGAAAAATCATCCCTTCCTGCGGTAATCGACGCCGATGCCCTCTGGCACCTATCCAGCCCAAAAGAACTCATTAAGGACTCCAGGGCAACCTTTATCCTGACGCCCCATCCCGGAGAAATGGGAAGGCTCCTCGGTATTTCGACAGCCGAAGTGCAGGCCGACCGGATCGGCCTATCGAGGCGTTTTGCCGCTGAATATGGCTGCTACCTTATTTTAAAGGGGTCAAGGACAATAGTTGCCGCACCTTCGGGAGAGATCTTCATCAATAGCAGCGGCAACGCCGGCATGGCATCTGCTGGGACGGGGGACGTCCTTGCCGGACTGATTGGAGCGCTGCTCTGCCAGGGCTGCTCGCCCCTTGAGTCGGCAATAGCTGGCGTCTGGATTCACGGCAAATCCGGCGACATGGCAGCGGAAGAGATGGGAGAGGCGGGTCTCATCGCCAGCGATATTATAAGAAAAATACCGGGACTTATGAAGGACCTCACAGCTTTTTAAGTATTTTGCTTCTTATTTCTTTGGTCGGCAAAGAAAAGAAGGGTTAATGGCACAGCTTAAAAACCAAGACCCCGCCCATAAGGCGGGGTCTTATTATTTATTAAAGCCCTTAAACTATTTCCCTAAGTGCATAATCTCCTCCATCGTTTCCACCAAATCTCCTGAAGTGTTTCCAGTTAGTCTCCTCCAAAGTTT
>JAVVFD010000176.1:0-4088 GCA_032250935.1 bacterium | reverse complement strand
TGACTGATGACATATCTTTCTTTTTCTGTAAAATGGGTGTAGGACATGTTGGGCTCCTTTTCTGGTGTGTTTGTTGGTTGTGCTTCATACACTACCAGAAAACCCCTTCATGTCCACTACTTACATCAGGTGGTGCACTTACGAGTAGAATCTGCCCTTAAGGCTAGGAAACCATATGTTTAAAAACGTTACCGGCGTCCTGCTTGCCGGTGGTGAAAGCCGACGCATGGGGCGCGACAAGGCAGGCATAGAGCTGGACGGCGTCACCACGGCGAAAAGGACTATAGATGCCTTTCGCCCCCTCTTTGCCGACATATTTGCCGTATCCAAGAAGACTGGCCGTTTTGCCGACCTGGACTGCCGGGAGGTTGCAGACGTCTTTGATGAGATGGGCGCCATGGTGGGCGTGCTTACGGCGCTTGGCGAGGCAAATACGGAATATATCTTCGTGGCGGCATGCGATATGCCCTTTATAGACCGTCATGTGGTGGAGCTGATTGTCGCAAGGGGGGCAGGTTTTAAGGCGGCCCTTCCGCTCATCTCCGGCAAGGGCGATCCGCTCCATGCTCTTTACAGCAGGGATTGCTACGAGGCGATGCTCGACTTCATGAAGAAAGAGGGAAAGAGTCTTAACCGCTTTATTGAAAGCCTTCCCTCAGATGAGGTGAGGTATGTTTCGGAGGATGAGATCAGGGCGGTTGATCCGGGGGCGCTCTCCCTATTTAATATGAATACCCCCGAGGACCTGGAAAAGGCGAAAAAGCTTAGCGATAGGGATAAATGAAAAATTCGAGTACAAAACTGTGATTTTATTTGCTCTGAAAGAATTTTATTCCCATTAATAATGAAGCCGAGTGACGCATTTGAATGAGGAAGAAGGGCACAAACTGTCTGAGCGAAGCGAGTTTTTGTGACCGCCTCAGGCAATTGCGTAAGCGAGGGAAGCCAAGGGCCAAATTTTAGGGCGGCCTTTCTTTTGCTTCTTATTCTTTGGCCGGCAAAAAAAAGAAGAATTATTGTTACTTCAAACTGTCATCCAGACCTTCTACCAGCTTCTTTATATCCTCGGCCCTGTCTCGACCAACTATGAGCGTCTTCCCGCCGGTCCTTACCACGATGAGGTCCTTTACCCCGACGAGGGCGACGGTCTCATCCTCGTCCTCGCAAAAGACTATGTTTGATGTGGCGTCGTAGGTTTTGACGTCGCCGCGGCAGCTGTTTCCGCTTTTGTCCTTTGCCATGAATTCCTCCATGGCCGGCCAGCCGCCAACGTCACTCCAGGAAAATGTTGACTCCACGCAGCGCACATCGACCGCATTTTCCATTATGGCAAAATCGACTGAGGTCTTTTCCAGGGGACCGAAGGCGTTTCTCAGCGCATCGGGAAAAGCGGCGCTACCATCCTTTTCAATGGCGGGGGCGATCGCCTCAATATGCGCGGGGAGCTGTCTTTTAAATTCACCTATGATGGTGTCGGCCTGCCATAGGAACATGCCGCTGTTCCATAAGAAGCGGCCTGACTTGATATATTCCTCCGCCGTAGCAAGGTCGGGCTTCTCCTTGAACCGCTTCAGCCGGAAATGCCGGACGCCTCCGTCATTGGCCGTCTGGTCGCTCGTCTCCAGGTAGCCGTAGCCCGTTGCGGCATATGCCGGCTCTATGCCGAATGTATATATGGCGCCCTCACTTTTCGCGCCCCGTGCCGCAGAAAGGAGGGTCTTCTGGAAGGCATCCACCGGCTCTATGATGTGGTCCGCCGTCATGATGGCCATGGTGCAATTGCCGAAGCGATTCCTGCAAAGAAGGGCCGCAAGCGCAGCGGCCGCCGCCGTATCCCTCCTCATAGGCTCGCCGATAATATTTCCTTCGGGAAGCATGGGGAGCTGCTCGCGGGTGATCTTGACAAAGGCCTCGTTTGTAAGGACCAGTATACGCTCGAAAGGCACTAGACCGGCCACCCTGTCGAAACTCTTCTGCAGGAGGGAGCGCTCGCCGAAGAGTTTCAGGAACTGCTTGGGCCTCTCCTCCGTACTGAGCGGCCAGAACCTAGTCCCGGCGCCGCCCGCCATTATGATTACGGCAAGATCTTCATTTTTTTGCATAGAGACGCCTCTTATCTTATTAAAGTCAGATAAACTCGATCTCCCCCTCAACCTTGATGGGGGAGGGAAAGGGTGGGGAAATTAGTAGTTTTTGTATGGCCGCTAACGGACCTTAATCGTCCCGGCAGGCGCGGCTACCACCCGCCCTATTACCCTGTTAAATACGCCCCGTGACTCAAGGGCGCAAAGCATCGCCTCCTTCTTATCCTCGGCGACAGCGATGACGAGGCCGCCTGATGTCTGGGCATCGCACAATATCTTTTCCGTATCTTCAGAGATATCCCGGCCCCATTCGACAAAGGGGGCGACAAAATCGAGGTTGGCCTCGCTTCCGCCTGGATAGATCCCCGTGGCAAGGAGCTCCATCGCCCCCTCAATGACCGGAACCATGGAGGCTTCTATCTCCGCCCCCACGCCGCTGCCCGCAAGCATTTCATGGAGATGGCCGAAGAGGCCGAAACCGGTTACGTCAGTTGCCGCAAGCACACCTATTTCGACCATCGCCTCGGCCCCCGCCCGGTTGAGGGTGGTCATCCACCTGATCGCTTCATCCACAACAGGCCGGGGTGCGACCCCCTTCTTTATGGCCGTAGCTATGATGCCGGTCCCGATCGGCTTCGTCAGGATGAGGAGATCTCCCTCACGCGCCCCTGCGTTGGATATTATCCTGTCTGGATGAACCTTCCCCGTAACGGACATGCCGTATTTCGGTTCGGCGTCATCTATGGAATGCCCCCCCACTATTGATATGCCCGCCTCTGCGGCTATGTCCGAACCGCCCCTTAGTATCTCCCCCAGCATTTCGGCCGGAAGATCGTTTAAGGGGAAGCCGACGAGGTTGAGAGCGAAGAGCGGCTCGGCCCCCATGGCGTAGAGATCGCTCAGGGCGTTGGCGCCCGTTATGCGGCCGAAGAGGTATGGATCATCGACGACAGGGGTGAAGTAATCCACACTCTGCACAATGGCCAGATCTTCCGTTAATTTGTATACGGCGGCATCATCGATCTTATCCAGTCCTACGAGGACGTTAGGGTCGGACGTCTTAGGTATGTGGCGCAGAACCTGCGCCAGATCACTTGCGTGAATCTTGCAGGCTCAACCCGCGCCGTGACTAAACTGTGTGAGTCTTCTTTTTTCAGTCAATTTTATCTCCCTTTTTAAGCAATCTTATAATAACAGGGACGCTTTCGGACCCTTTTAAGGTATGCTAGGATAGTAGCAAAGAACAAATGGACGGTCAATGAATGATTAGCGTTATAATACCCACCCTGAATGAAGAACTTGCGCTTGGGAAAAGCCTCGTCCTGGCCAGGAATTCAAAAGAGGTGGAGATAATCGTCTCAGATGGCGGGAGCGATGATGATACCCTCGCTATTGCCAAGCGGCTGGCAGACAAGGTCATCTCCTCACCGGCCGGGAGGGGCGTGCAGATGAACAGGGGCGCAGCGGCGGCATCGGGCGACATATTGATCTTTCTCCATGCAGATACCAGCCTGCCTGCAGACTGGGATGATCTTGTCAGGGAGACCCTGAGAGATGAAGAGATTGCAGGCGGCGCCTTTTCCTTCTCCCTGTCGGATAGTTCTATACCCTTTTCACTCATAAGCCTCATGGTAAACATAAGATCAAGGCTCCTCAAACTCCCTTATGGAGACCAGGCGATATTTGCAAGGAGAGCACTCTTTGAAAAGCTGGGCGGTTTCAGAGAGATACCTATAATGGAGGATGTGGAGCTTGTGAAAGGGATGAGGCGGCTTGGAAGGATTAAGATGCTGGATCTGTCTGTTATCACATCTTCGAGACGCTGGGAGAAGGAAGGGTGGATAAGAACGACGGTGAGAAACCTCTTTCTACTTTTTTTGTATCACCTAGGCGTCAGCCCCGAAAGACTCTATAGATTCTACAAGGCTGTCAGGTAGCTTATTTTACTCTCGCCCTGTTTTATCAAATTCCTGTCCTGTCCCGGCCCGGCCCCCCCGCCCCCCC
>JAVVFD010000175.1:0-4137 GCA_032250935.1 bacterium | reverse complement strand
CGAGAGCATCGTGTACGGCGTCGGTCAGCTTCAGATAATCTGACTCAAAGCTATCGTCATGTATGCCCATCTGGCCTGGAAGCTGCCTTCCCTCGGGAAGGACAAAGGTGTACCCCGAGATGATGAGGCCGACGCCGCCCAGGGCCAGATCGCGATAGCAATCTACCAGTCTTTCCGTTGGCCTTCCATCAAGGTCGCACATCCCCTCCCATGTGGCAGATCTCACCAGCCTGTTGCGAAGGGTCATCTCCTTGATCTTGCTTTCTTCGAATAATCTGGGCATGGCTTGCTCCTTATAAGGTAAAGTCCTTTAATGTATCAAGGAGGAGATCTATATCTTTTTCCCTGTGGTCGGCCGACACCTGGAACCTGATCTCCTCATCCCCCTTTGGAACGATGGGGAAGTTTAGGCCCGTGGCGAGGATACCCTTGTCGAAGAGATAGTTGACGAGCCTTGCCGTTTTTTCCGTATCCCTTATCATGAGCGGCACGATGGGATGGCTGCCCCAGAGTTTATTCCCATGGATCGTCTCAAGGCCGATTTCTCCAAGTCCCTTTTTCAAACGGCAGGTGAGGCTTCTCAGTCTTTCCAGAAGCTTTAGCCCTTCGGCGCTGTCCAGGATATGGAGAGACCTGATCGCCGCCGCCGCCTCGGAAGGGGTGACGGGGTTTGAATATATGTAGAATGGGGATGTCTCCCTCAGGTAATCTATGACCTTCCTGCTTGAAACTGCATAACCGCCGTTTACGCCCAGCGCCTTGCCCAGGGTGGCGATGAGTATATCCGCTCTGCCGCCCGTATACTCCTCCGTGCCCCTGCCGCTTTTCCCGAAGGCGCCTACACCGTGTGAATCGTCTGCAACGCTTATAACCCCCTCCTCAAAGTCCGAATCATGGCGGCTGCATATATCCGCTATCCGGTCTAAGGGAGCGTGGTCTCCCCGCATGCTGAAGATGCCGTCCGTAACGATAACGGCCCTTCTTGCCTTGCCTCTGCTCTCACCTAAACTCTTTTCGAGGCCATCCATATCAAGGTGGGGGTAGACTTTCTTGAGAGGAGATCTTGCCAGCCTTATCGCGTTGATGATGCAGTTGTGGTTCAGCGCATCACTTATGACGACCGTATCTTCCGTGATCAGGCGGGGGAGGGTCCCCATGACGGCGGCATAAGCCGAACTGTAGATGATGGAAGCCTCCCTCTTGTGGAAGGAGGCGAGCCTCCTTTCGAGCTCTTTATGAGGGGCAAAGGTGCCGCTTATAAAGCGGACGGCGCCCGGCCCCGTGCCGAACTCTCTTGCAGCCTCTTCTTCCGCTTTTGCTGTATCATCCTTCAAGGAAAGGCCCAGGTAGGAGTTGGAGTTCATCCTCAGAAACAGTTTTTCTCCTTCACCCTTAAGATAATAGCGGGGGCCGAAACCGTCCTTAGGCTCTGAGATCCCAGTTATGACCTTTTCCTTCCCCTTTAATCTCCCCTCCGCCTCCAGTTGGCCCAGCTCCTTGCTTATCCTGCCTTCCAGCTTCTCCAGCGACATTATTTCACCCCCGTTTTTTTAGAAAGCTTTTCTATCATATCGGCAGTCATGGAAGAGATATCATATTCAGGCATCCAGCCCCACTCACTTCTGGCCGCACTGTCATCCATATGCCTGGGCCACGATTCGGCTATCGCCTGCCTGAGCGGGTCTACATCATAGGTCATCTCAAAACCGGGGATATGCCTTTTTATCTCCCTGCAGAGCTCTTCCGGCGTAAAATTCATGGCCGTCAGATTAAAGGCGTTCCTGTGCCTCAAACTTGCAGGATCGGCCTCCATGAGCTCCATGGCGGCGCGGATGGCGTCGGGCATATACATCATGTCGAGGCGTGTGCCTTCCTTTAGAGGTGAGCTGTAAGCCCCCTTTCTTATGGCGCTGTAAAAAATCTCTACGGCATAGTCCGTCGTTCCGCCGCCCGGCTCGGTCTTGTATGATATGAGGCCGGGATATCTTAGCCCCCTTGCATCGAGCTTGTACTTCCGATAGTAGTAGTCGCAGAGGAGCTCTCCCGTCACCTTCGTTATGCCGTACATCGTATCGGGCCGTTGTATTGTGTCCTGTGGCGTGTCGTCATGGGGTGTTGTTGGGCCGAAGGCGCCTATGGAGCTGGGAAAGAATATTGCGCAGCCATATTTTCGGGCAGCTTCCAGGGCATTTGTAAGTCCGCCCATATTGACTTCCCAGGCCAGATGTGGATTTCCTTCGGCGATAAAAGAAAGAAGGGAGGCGAGGTGAAAAACAGTGTCTATACTGAATCTCTCCAGGGCATCATTAAAGGCGGCGCCGTCCCTTACGTCAAGGGTGATAAAGGGCCCCGGGTCGAGGAGTTCCTTAGAGGGTTTTTTTCTGTGCCCCGCTGCAATTACATTGTCAGCGCCGTATATATCCCTAAGGGCCTGCACAAGTTCCGAACCTATCTGCCCCGTTGCGCCTGTTACAATTATTCTTTTCATGGGTAATATCTTAGCTAAAAAAGATCGGAATGTCGAATTAAGTAAAATGGACCTTTCTCATGGATGCGGCACATTGGAGTTTAGAAAAATTATCTTTCCATAATTCAGGGGATTCTCCCGGAAAAATGTTTGCCCAAAAGGGGATTATGAGGTAAAGTTTAGTATTTTCTTTTACTGGTTTGGGGCCTGCGGTTGCCCCTCTTTGAGCAATGAATTAATCATCGGGAGAGACGATGGCAGAAGAAAAAGGTCCTTCAGAATTAGTAAAGCAGCTTGTCGGGGATATGCCACTGAATGTCCTCATTGTTGAGAAGTACGATAGCATTGTCGATAATTTCAGGGCGGAGCTGCACCCCTTCAGGGCGGACGTGGTCCGGGCAGAAACCCTGCCGGAGGTCTTTGTCGAGATAGAGCTGAAAAAGCTGGACGCCGTTTTTGTCGACCTAGTTCATCCTGACCTGGATGCGCTGCACATTATTAAGGGGATACGCAACTCATCATCAAACCACGATGTGCCCATAATAGCCCTGGTGCCATTCGATGAAATAGGGAAACTCGAAGCGGCGAGCCGCGCCGGCGCGTCCCATTTCCTGCCAAAGCCGATTGTCTGGAAGCAGATGGTTCAGCTAATGCAGTCTATTCACTGGCGTCTTGTAGATGACAGGCGGCACTACAGGCGCGTAAACGCCGTCTTCCCTGTGCTTTGCAGCTTTGACGGGAGAAAACTGCTTGGAAGGAGCGTTGATATCAGTTCTTCAGGAATTCTCATCAACGTGGAAGATGATCTTCCCCTGGGGATGGAGATGGCGGTAGCCTTTCCTTATAGCGACAAGTATATAATGACATTCCTGCTTAATGCCCGCGTAAGCCGACATATTAACAAGGGGGATCTGAAGAACTGGATCGCCCTGGAATTCATTGATATCCCGAAGGATAAGGCTGAAAAACTGCTCATGTGGGTAGACCTCTTCCACTATATTGAAGAGGGGATAGTGGAAGGCGGGGCAAAAGAGTGAGGCGCTCTTTTTTATAATTAAGTTAGGAGGCATCAAAATGGTTTCTATCAGTATTTTCCAAGATAAAGAGGTTTTCTTCGGTTTGAGCGATGAGCAGCTTGCCGAGATCGCCCTGGTTGCAGAACGCAAGAGGTACCAACCCGGCGAGGTGCTTTTTAATGAGGGGGTCAGGGGAGATTCACTTTTCATAATAGAGTCGGGTGAGGTAGACCTTACGGTAAAAAAAGGGGAGGAGGAACTGAAGTTGGCCACTCTTCCGACCGGCGCCGTTATGGGAGAAATGACTCTTGTAAATATCGAAGCCAGGTCGGCAACTGCAAGGGCTGTTGGTGAATGCTCTGCAGTAATCCTCAGAAACAGTATCCTGACCGGAATATTCAGCCGTAACAGGGAGCTTTTTATCGTCATGCTTATTAATATTACGCGCATACTGTCAAAAAGGCTGAGGCAGACTACTCAGAAAATGATGGAAAAGTGACCGCTTGAATAATTATTAAAAATAAACTTTGCATTTGTCAGGATATGTGTTATATTTGCTTCGTTAGTGCAGTATTTTATGTAGTCAGGAAATTACAAAAAAGTTAACCGCACAGTCCACATTAAGGATGTGCGGTTTTTTTTATGGCTTTAGAA
>JAVVFD010000174.1:0-4238 GCA_032250935.1 bacterium | reverse complement strand
CTTCACATTGAAAAAGTCGTCCTGCTCCATCAAAGCGACCTTGATGAAGGTTATGGAGCTGTTTATATCCCGGACTCTTTATCCAGAAAATATAAGAACGCTTCCCATGAAACAAGCTGGCAATTTTGCCACACACATGCTTGAAAATGGCCTCAATATTCGAAAGCTGCAACAATTGCCAGGCCATGCTGACGTTAAGACCACTGAGATTTATACCCACGTGATGGACCGTGATATTGCACAGCTTAAAAGCCCGCTGGACAGCTTATTCCTTTAAATGCGTCAGGGGCCGCTTTCCCTCGTAAGGCATCCTATTAAACATTGTTAATCTTGTCAATGGATTAAGGCAGGAGAATAGAGCGAGGAGTTCTGCGGACAATACTTAATTATCTTCCCCTCACCCTGGCCCTCTCCCAGTGGGGGAGAGGGGATATAGGTACCCTTTGTGGCTATAAAAAGTAACTGGGGACTTTTTAGATTTACCTCTTCGCAGAAATTCCAGTAACCAGGGGCAGCGACCTTTTAGATTTTTCCCTTCTCGGCCATGGCCGTCCCGGTGGATTCGCCTTCAATTCACGTCCCAGTATTGCTTCAATCCTTGAGATAAAACTTTCATCGCCACAAGGCCTACCGGTTAATCCGTTTTTTCGTATATATTTAACGAGTTCCTCATCATCAGACTCGCAGATACCAACAAAAGACTATCAAAATCCACACAGATACTTACTTGATAACAGCCATTCCGTTCTACAACTATGAAAACGAAATTGATTTTAAAACGACATTAGAAGAAACGTTAAATGAAGTAATCCAGCTGGGGCCGAACCTCGCTAAGTATATGAAATAAAAGAGTGTCATTCGGGGCAGATTTATTTTTTAGCATTCAGTAAACAGTCATTAAACCCTTTGATTAAGCTGCCGCCAGATCTTTCATTTCCCAGCCGGGGAAGACCAGAACTGCAGGATGGCATTTAAGAGCTCTAGCCAGGACTTTGGCGCGTTCTACGCCTATCTTGATTCTATCATTCTCAATCCCGGAGATGGTGGACTGTGGAATGCCCGTGATCTCGGCAAGCTGCGATTGACTGAACTCCTGAAGTTCACGCATGATCTTTACCGATTCGCCAACAGACACATGAACAGTCTTTTTTGCTTTTCTATAATCCTTCATTCTACTTCCTCCTGTAATCATGAGGTGTTATATCAATAACCTTCACATAGAGCTTCTTACTCTCAATCTTGTAAATAAGCCTGTATTGTTTACCCAATCCAGATGATCTGAAACCCTGCCATTGCCTCTTAAGGGCTTCATCATGAAACCCTTTGATTAATTTAAGGCCTTCTGGGCCTGAGATTCCAACAACATCTTTCCACTTTTCGTATCGTTTCAGGATCTCTATAGGGATTTTCCCAAGCTCCCTGATCAGCAAATGATGTTCGCATATCTCCCACATACTGATACTATACTAAATATGGTATGTCAATATGTTGACTTATTCAAAATCCACCTCTGTTTTCTTGAGTTATATCAAGGAATTTGCTATTATATCAAGTTGAAATAATGATTTGGGGGATGAACGATGGGTGGAAGCTGTTTAATTTTCAGTGATAAAAAAGTTAACCGGAGAGAGCTTTTAAAGGCCGGGGGCTTGGCTGCAGCCGCATTACTGATTCCTGAACAAGCGCTGGCGCTGGGGAGAACTCTTTCCGTTGAAAGGAGACTCTCCTTGTACAATATACATACCGGCGAAAGTCTCGACAGGGTTTATTCTTCGCGGGGTGAGCGCCAGCGGGCTTCCCTTTCCGCGATCAACAACATAATGCGTGATCACCGGTCAGGGGAGATAGTTGACATAGATACTGAACTGCTTGATACACTTTACCTTCTCTCTCAGCAGCTACAGTGCGGGAGTCCCTTTCATATCATTTCGGCCTATCGTTCACCCGAGACTAACAGTATGCTAAGGAAGAGCTCTTCAGGGGTTGCAAAGAAAAGCATGCATATGTACGGCAAGGCCGTAGATGTAAGGCTGCCTGGATGCAATCTGGAGGAGCTGAGGGACGCAGCCTTGCAATTGAAGCGGGGAGGGGTGGGTTATTATCCGGGATCGGATTTTGTTCATCTCGATGTCGGCTCATATCGTTACTGGTGACCTGTATCTAGGGAGACATCTCGTAGCTGATCGACTTTACCCTGTCCTTTTCAAAAGTGACAGTAGTCCTTTGAAAAGTCTCTTTGGAAGTGGCGCCTTTTAGCGGCACTTCGGCCCTTATGTAGAGATAGCTCCACATCTCCAGCCCCGCGTCACTCTTTCCTGTGAGTCTTGGTTCACCGAAAAGTTCACGGATATCCTCTTTTGTCGTCACCCCTTTTTTGACGGCCTCGATCTGCGCCATGGTGAATGAACGGCCTGTTTCGAAATGGATAGGCCCGCAGGAATATAGCAGGGCCGGTATTGCTGTTAATAAAAATAGTTTTTTTATCATAAAAGCTCCCATACCGGTTTGTTTTTATAATTTTAGCACCTTATGGTTGGATGTCAAAAAAACTTATTTTATAATGGATTTTAGAAAAGGAAAAGATATGAATAATAAGGTCTCAGGTTTGTTTGGTAAATCAAAGAGAAGCAGATCATACATTGCCATATCTGTGATATTGTTCTTGATAGGCGTTCCGGCGGATGCAGCAGAACGTCAGCAGCTCAATGTGCTGACATCATTTCTCCCCATATATATATTCACGAAGAATGTTATAGGTGAAAGGAAGGGGGTAGAACTCACATCATTGCTTCCTGATAACGTCGGCCCTCACGATTATCAGATGAGGCCGAGCGACATGAGGAAGGTTGCAGATGCAGATCTCATTATTATTAACGGGCTTGGCCTTGAGTCCTTTGCAGAAAAGATTCTGGCTGAAGGCAGGAAGAAAGGTATTGTTTTCGAGTCTGCAAAGGGGCTCCCTCTTCTCGGCGCGTCCGGCGAGGAGGAAGGGGACGACCATGGTCATGAGGGCCATCATGATCATGGTGGAGAGTTCAATCCACATATATGGGTGAGCCCGCGATTGGCAGCCATGCAGGTTCAGAATATAATTGAAATTCTGGCTCAAGCCGACCCTGATGGGACTCTTGAGTACCGCAGGAACGGAGCGGCTTATGTGGAAAAATTAAACGCCCTTCAGACAGAGATGAAAAAGGGTTTGACTAATCTTGCAGGCCGCAAGATCATTACCGTTCACAGCGCCTTTGATTATCTTGCCAGGGACCTTGATCTTGATCTTGTGGGCGTTGTTTATCATATGCCCGGTGAGGAGCCGTCGGCATCTCAGATTTCCGGTCTGTCCAGGCTCATTCAGAAAGAAGGCATTAAGGCGATATTCTCAGAGCCGCAATTTTCAGACAAAATGGCAAGGCTTCTTGCCAAGGAGACGGGCGCTGCCGTCTATATGCTTGATCCGATAGCAACTGGAATGGCCACGGCTGACTATTACGAAAAGGTGATGAGGGCCAATCTTGATACACTCAAAAAGGCGCTTCCATAACAGAGATTAATTACCTGTTGACAACTTGTTAATCTTTACCTATAATCGCTAATTGAAAACAATAATCAATTTCAATTGACCGGCGGCCATGATAAGACATAAATCAAAAGTTTTTAAAAGGTATATTGAGGACAGGGGGCTCAAGTCCACCAGGCAAAGGGATGATATTGTCAATACCTTCCTCAAGAGTGATGGTCACCTGACGGTTGAAGACCTCCACATGATGGTAAAGAAGGTGAATTCAAAGATCGGCTACGCAACGGTTTACAGGACCATGAAGCTGCTTTTTGATAGCGGTCTTGCTGCCGAAAGGAAATTTGAGGACGGCCAGACGAGGTATGAGCATGCAGACCCGGGTGAACATCATGATCACCTCATATGTCTGTCTTGCGGCAGCATAATGGAGTTTGAAGAGGAGCGGATAGAGACGCTTCAGGTTGAGGTTGCAAAAAGATTCGGTTTTGAGGTGGTAAACCATAATCTCGAACTTTACGGATATTGTAAAAAGTGTAAAAAGGGAAAAAACGACCTTGCAGATCAGCACTGATTCAGTAAAAAACGAAGAAGGTGAAAAGTCACTTCCGAAAATCCTTTTAGTTGGCAATGCCAATGTCGGAAAGAGCGTTATTTTCGGCTATCTCACCGGCCGTTACGTCGTTGTTTCCAACTACCCGGGCACTACCGTCGAGGTGTCGAG
>JAVVFD010000173.1:0-4290 GCA_032250935.1 bacterium | reverse complement strand
CGCTGCAAAACTCCCGACATGGTACGCAAGGAAATTATGATGCACTTCATTGCCTATAATTGTATTCGTTGCCTCATGTTTGAAGCTGCGAAGGAAAAAGGAGAGAAGGTACGTCGAATCAGTTTTAAAGGAAGCGCACAAGCCCTGCGGCAGTGGGAACCCCATCTCAGCCAAACTCAAAAAAGCCGTCAAGAAAAAGACCGTCTAATTGGCCTTCTTTATGAGTCAATTGCCGGTAATATTATTCCAGAGCGACCTGGCAGACGGGAACCGAGAGCACTCAAAAGAAGACCAAAAAACTTTACACTATTAACGGCGCCAAGACACGAGATGATAGAGATTCCACATCGGGCTAAATATCATGCTAAAGCGGCTTAACTTAGTGCCATTCAGAACCGTCCCGTTTATTTCCCCGATCCCCCATGTTGTTAATTACGGAAGCGGAAGTCGCCTTCTTCTTCCCGAACTCCGTTGCGGTCTTTTTACCGGCACTTTGACCGGTCTCAGTGAATCCTCGTAGCCTATGGCGAGCTGGTTGTTTATCTCGCTGATGATATCAACTGTGGTCAACTTGCCCTTGAAGAGCGTTTTGAAAAAATGCATTATTGTAGTCATCTGTATTACTTCTTTATCTGTTTTTATGTCTTCGGCAGCGTCACACCGACCTGGCCCTGGTACTTGCCGCCACGGTCGGCGTAGGAGACTTCGCAGACCTCGTCGGACTCGAAGAATAACACCTGGGCCACGCCCTCGTTTGCGTATATCTTGGCGGGAAGGGGGGTAGTGTTTGAAAACTCCAGGGTGACGTAACCCTCCCATTCCGGCTCGAATGGAGTGACGTTTACGATGATGCCGCACCTTGCATAGGTGGACTTGCCGAGGCAGACGGTTAGGACGCTTCGCGGGATGCGGAAATACTCCACCGTCCTTGCAAGGGCGAAGGAGTTTGGCGGTATGATGCAGACATCGCTTTTTACGTCGACGAAGGATTTGGGGCAGAAGTCCTTCGGGTCCACTATGGATGAGTGGACGTTGGTGAAGATCTTGAACTCGTCGGAGCACCTCACGTCATATCCGTAGCTCGATGTGCCGTAACTTACCACTTTCTTGCCGTTTACATGCTTTACCTGGCCCGGCTCGTAGGGTTCTATCATTCCCTCGTTTTCGGCCATCCTTTTTATCCACTTGTCTGATTTTATAGACATATCGATTCCCTATCTTCAGTCAGGTCTTTTTTTGTTCTCTTTGCTTAGTTCTTTCACATCATCATATATGGGCAGAGGAGCCACCTTTACGGGGCTTTTCTCCTCAAAGAGCTTCTCATAAAACTCCATCCATTCGTCGGCCGATGCGTTCTGTTTTCTCATCTCTTCAGCCAATTTTCTATCCCCCTTCGTAGTTGTCATTCCCGTGAAAACGGGGATCCAGAAGCCAGACTATATGGATTCCCGATCAAGCCGGCAATGACAGACTAAAATGATTATGATGCTGTTTTTTCTGTTAGCCTGTATATGCTTTTTAGCACTTGGAATATCCGCAACCCCTGCATGTGAGACATCCTTCAATAAACTCGATCATGTGACCGCACTCGGGGCACTCGGGGCATACACCCATGTCTATTGAGTCGCTCTTCGATGTCAGGTCTGATGCCTGCATTGCGGCTGTTGCAAGAGGCGTCGGGTCCTGTGCCATGGCGGTTTGAACCGAGCCGTTACCGCCGTTTGTTTCCTTCCCTATGTAGTGCTCAAGGACGCGGCCGATTCCGTCTGCGCATGAAAGGACTGCGTTCTTGCCTATACCGAGAGGAACGGGGCACCTTACACCCCTCATCTGGTCGATGATGGACTCTATCTTAACGCCCGCCCTGAGGGAGAGGGATACGAGGCGGCCTATCGCTTCGGAGTAGGAGTTGATGCATCCGCCCGACTTGCCCATCCTGGTGAACATCTCGCAGATACCGTCTTCGTCTTCGTTTACCGTAACAAAGAGGGATCCGCAGCCTGTGAGCACCTTTTCCGTCTTTCCGTGTGTAACATCGGGCCGCTTTCTCGGCGCGTGAACAACACCCGGATGGGCGCCGACCTCAGGCTTTGGCGCTTCCTTCGCCTCCTTCTTGACGGAGAGGACCTGCCCGGTACGGCTTCCGTCGCGGTAGATGGTTATACCCTTGCATCCCCACTCGTGGGCCAGCATGTAGGCGTGGCCGATATCATCTATGGTGGCGTCGCTGTGGAAGTTGATCGTCTTGGAGACGGCGTTGTCCGTATGCTTCTGGAAGGCGGCCTGCATCTTTATGTGCCACTCGGGAGATATGTCGTGAGTGGTGACGAAGGCGTCCCTTATATGCTTGGGGACCTCCGTCATGCTGTGGACGCCTCCCGTTGCCGCTATCTTCTTCATGAGCTCCAGAGAGTAGAATCCTTCCTTTTTGGCGATCTCTTCAAAGAGGGGGTTGACTTCGACCAGCTCGTCGTTGTCCATTACGTTTCTCACATAGGATATTGCAAAGAGCGGCTCCACGCCGCTTGAACAGCTGCTGATGATGGAGATCGTTCCCGTCGGCGCTATGGTGGTTGTGGTGGCGTTTCTCAACTTGACCGGGTTTTTGCCCTTGTCGTAGATGCTTCCCTTGAAGTTGGCGAATGCACCGCGCTCGACAGCCAGCTTTTGAGACGCCTCTTTTGACTTTTCGTTGATGAACTTCATTACCTCTTCGGCCGTCTTTACGCCCGCATCGGAGTTGTAGGCTATGCCCATCTTGATAAGCATGTCGGCAAAGCCCATTACGCCGAGGCCTATCTTCCTGTTGGCCCTGGTCATCTTTCCGATCTTGTCGATGGGATATCTGTTCGCCTCGATCACGTTGTCGAGGAAATGGACCGCCTTGGCAACGGTATAGCCGAGCTTTTCGTAGTTGATATTTTTTCTGTCGAGCATGTTGGAGAGGTTGATTGAACCGAGGTTGCATGACTCGTAAGGGAGCAGAGGCTGCTCGCCGCAGGGGTTCGTCGATGCGATCTTTCCTATATGGGGCGTCGGGTTGTCGCGGTTCATCCTGTCTACGAAGATGAGGCCGGGGTCGCCGTTGGTCCATGCCAGTTTGACGATCTTGTCGAATACCGCTTTTGCGTCCAGCTGCTCCACAACCTCTTCCGTGTGCGGGTCGATGAGATCGTATCTGGCGCCCTTCTCAACGGCGCTCATGAAATCCTCAGTAAGCGCTACGGAGATATTGAAGTTGGTCAGCGTAACGTGGTCTTCCTTACATGTAATGAACTCCATGATATCGGGGTGATCTACCCTGAGGATTCCCATGTTGGCGCCCCGCCTGGTGCCGCCCTGCTTGATCGCCTCAGTTGCCGAGTCGAATACCTTCATAAAGGATATAGGGCCCGAGCTTACGCCCTTGGTGGAGCCGACGAGGGAGTTCTTGGGGCGAAGGTCGGAAAAGTCAAAGCCCGTGCCGCCGCCGCTCTTGTGTATTAACGCCGTATCCTTGATGGATTCGAATATGGACTCCATAGAGTCTTCAATAGGAAGTACAAAACATGCCGCAAGCTGGCCGAGCTCTCTTCCGGCGTTCATGAGGGTAGGGGAGTTGGGGAGAAACTCGAGGTTCGTCATGATGTCGTAGAATTCCTGCTCAAGTGTCTTGATGTCCGACTCGGGGTTGTGCTTCAGGTCGGCCTCTGCGATGGTGCGGGCAACGCGTCTGAACATATCCTCGACCTTTTCGATCGGCTTGCCTTTGTCGTCCTTCTTGAGGTATCTCCTCTCGAGTACGGTGATGGCGTTTTCAGTTAGTGGCAGTCCGTGTTTGATTTTCTCTTCTGTTTTAATTTTCTTGTCCCCCTTGGTTGCCGGCATAGTGCTTAATGTCGCCATGTTTAAACCCCTCCTTACTAATAATAAAAATTTATAAAAATAATAAATGGCATAGCCATTTTTAATATGCATTATGTTGTAGATGCAGAGAGACTATACCACAACATCTTGTGTGTCAAGGGGTAAAATGAAAAAAAATTAAGGAGGCTTTTAAGGGGTTAATTTATAAGGTTTTTTTTGGTTGAAAAAGTTAAAAAGCATGAAAACCTCCCCTTTATGTGGGGATAAGGGGAGTGGCTAATACTATATGTAGTGGTTCCGGTATGGGAGTGTTTAACATATACTGATAGCAATATAATCAAACCATAAGATCAGTTATGGCAGGCATCTGCGTAATCTCCTGAAAGTTTCCAGTAAATCTCCTCGGTTGTTTCCAGCTAATCTCTTTTATCGTTTCCAGTAAAT
>JAVVFD010000172.1:0-4400 GCA_032250935.1 bacterium | reverse complement strand
AAAGTGCCTAAACTACCGGACACCCCAAGAAGTTTTCTATAGCGCTTCAGGTGGTGCACTTGGAACTTGAATCTGCAACTCTTCCGTATATTTGCCGAGTTTAAGAGTAGCTCTTGCAATGCCGTCAGACCCGGTTGTTACAGTTATCGTCTCGCTCTCTGCACCGAGTGGCGAACCAAAGCGCTCCACACCTTGAACAAGCCCGCCGCCCTCAAAGGCTTTAAAGGTCACCGGAACATCCATAACCGCTTTGCCCGATTCATCAAGCGCCATGACGACCAGTGAGTTAGCCAGTTTTTCGTCAACCTTACCTTTCTGATAATCAGACATGACCCTATTCAGTCTGACCAGCCTGGCAACTGAACCGGGGTCTGTATTAACTCCCGAAAAGTTCGGCTGACTTAAAATCCCTATCAAGTCCTCCATTATCCAGAAATTCTTATTAAGAGACGTCATACCCCCCGCAATCATGCCGGTGAGCATCCAGCCCGACTCGCCGGTAGCGGGGTTCTCCTTAATCCAGCCGATACCGTTCCAGTCCTGATAGCTCACTTCCGACTGAGGGATAGTGACGGTGAGGCCCTGGTTTACGGAATTGCTAATATCTTCCTTCATGTATTCATCAAAAGGCAGGGTCGGCAGGATTGAATCTGCGTTCGATGAATCGATTTCAAGCATGGGTATTGAATTGCTCTTTGCAATCTGCATAAGCTTGGCGGTTGAGATGCTGTCTACCTTGAAGTCATCCTCGAATATCCTGTTCTCAAGGACGGAGCCTTGCAGCGATGCTAGCTGCATGAAGAGTTTTTTCCTGTCCCCCTCGCCCTCTCCTCCAAGGGTAGAGGGGATTATCTCGATTGTGCGGAAGTCGGCATCCATGAATACCCCCTTCCACTCGAAGTTATGGGGGGTATCGAGGAGGTATGTCACGTCGATGACGCCGCCAAGGGTCACTACCGTCGGCAGCGGCCTTGCTATGGCGGCATGAAGGAGGGAGGCGAGCTCATCTTCGGCATCGCTCCAGCGGCTGATGTAGCTCATCGCCTCTTCATAGAGAAGCTGCTCCGCGTTCTTTGCCCCCTCCCCCTGAGGGAGAGGGGATGAAATAGCAAGGGGAGAGGGGATATTTGATGCTATGCCTATGACGGAGAGGTTCCCCGCGATATGTGTGTTAGTGATCTTCCGGGGAGTAGTCGAACCGGCTCCGTAGAGCTCGACGGTCATATCGAAGTCGCTCCCCATGGCTATGCCATTTATTCCCACTGCCACCCTCTCACCGTCGATGGTGATGACGGGGCGGAGGTGAATGAGGTAGGCGGGTACGTTATCAAGGCCACCCCAGGCGTTGATTATCTCCTGGTCCTCCACGGTCTCCGGCTCGTAGCTTATAGCTACCCTGCGCCCTGAAAGTTTGTATAGAGGCAGTTCATAGTTCAGGAGTTCTGCGTTCTGAGTGCTGGAGGCTATAAACCTCGCCTTCTGCTTGAGGCCCTCGGGGAGGGCTGCGTATTCCCCCGTGACGGCAGCGGTGTAGAACTGCAAACCTGCCGGGATGATATTCAGCACCTCAGGTTTCAGGGTTTTTGTCCTCATAAAGTCCGTGGTCTGCAAGCTATTGGCCGTGAACAGCCCTTCAAGATGTTCAAGGGGAGTTAGAACCACCTCCCCTTGATCCCCTCCTTGGTAAGGAGGGATTGGGGTGGTCAAGTAATTATCCCTTAATCCGTTTAACTGATCACTAACCACCGGCCACTGACCACTGAATATATCCTCCGGGCTGTTGTACTGGTATCCCCTCGCCTTTATGCTCGTGTCCAGCGCAAGCCACGTCTTGCCATGGCCGTCTATGACGGCGCCACGGTAGTTGGCGTAGGGTATGAGCGCCTCCACCCAGACGTGCTGGAGCCTGAAGCTGCTTATCTTTCCGCCCTCGATTATCGGTTCGTAGGGGATGCCCGCTTTCTGGAAGAAGGCCGCAATCTTCATCGGGTCTGCTATGCCGGTGAGGTTTTTGGCCTGCTCCAGGCCGCCGAAGAACTCCATCACCCCAGTAACGTATCGGGCCGGGAAGCTGGAGGCCCTTAGGAGCGATACGAGAAGAGTTGCCTGGTCGCAGTCGTTTCCGCTCTTTTGCCTGAGCGTCTCTTCGGCCCCCTTCATGCAGCCGTAGTACCACTCCGTCTCCATATTGTTCTTCACATACTCGTATATCTCCACCGGGTTCCAGTGGAGCGACTCGGCAAGCTGGGCTATCTCCTTCGATATGGGCGCCTCGTCTGAAGACTTCAGGTCGGCATCTGCCACCGCGCCTGCATCGCCTCCCCTGTATGCCGGTATAAGAAAAGGTTCCGACACCGGCTTCCTCGCCGGGAGGTTGAGATGCCTGTAGGGAAGGGTGCCGTGGATGGGGAGCTTCCTTTTACGCACCGACTTGTCGATGGCCTCCTTCAAATTCCTCAGCTTACGTTTTTGCCCCCACCCCTTCGCTGACACCTTCTCCATCAAATCGAGGATACTGTCGAGGCCCTTGACGTACCTCTCCTCAGCCTCACCCTGTCTCATTGAAGCCTTTGCGCCCTGCCCCTTCGCCTTCTCCCCCCTCTTCGCAAAGCGGTCCTTCATAAGAAGATGTGAAGCCTTAAGCCCTTCGAGCCTCGCCCTGATCTCGCTGACTTCCGCCTCGGCCGATTCACCGGCCTCTATCTTGCCTATGCCTCTTGATGCAAGATTTCTCACTTCGCCGAGGTCGGCCTGCATGGATGCCTCCATGTCGCCGCCTGCAAAGACGGTTGTTGCAAAGAGCAAGCCCGTGGCTATAACGGCAGCGGCGAGGCCTGCCAGCCATTCAAAGCGCCTTTCCGTAGATCTTTCCCTGCTATGCCGGGATAGCGGTTCTGAATCAGGAACTGGATAGTTCATTTCACTTCCTTTTATAGTGTTTAATCTATTCCGTCAGGATTTAAAATTTATCCTCAAATATTTGATTACTTCTTTGTGAAACTTCGTGGCTCTTCGTGGATTATTCTTTTTACTATCACGAAATCCAGTCTCGACAAAGGAAGGTATTGCAGATTAACAATGTGATATAATCAATCCTTCGACAACCCCTCTATCCTAATCATTGGGACAGTCCCGAATCTACGCCCTGTAGGCCGCAATCCCAGGGACAGTCCCCGATCTGGACAGGTAGCTTTGCGCCCCCCCGTTGCCCGGGTTTTGCCTTTATCGAGATTACTGTGATTTTAATATGAAGTAGAGACTAGTTGAGAGAATTTGAAATGTCAACGGGACAATTGTATCTTTTTTTGTAAAATTGTATCATGGGAGAATGTTTTTCTCTTATGATACGATAAGTCAGGAAATCTTATATTTTTTCACATAATCTTTTGGTGAAACTCCGGTATATTTTTTAAAAAGTTTGGAAAAATAATGAGCATCGCTCACACCTATATGGCGGGCAACTTGGGATATTGTCGTTCTCTCTTGCCTAGAGAGGACTTTCTTGCTTTCATGTATCCTTCGCTCATTGATATATCTACTAAGTTGAAGGCCACACTCATTCCTAAAAGACTTGCTGAGATGGTTGGGTGAGACCTCCAACTTTGAAGCAATATATTCTCTGCTGATATTGTCGGGAAACTTGCTGTCCACCAGTTCTATCATTTTTCTCACCAGGGGGCTTAAAGAGTTAAGTTTATCCTGATAATTGTTACCCCACAGGTGATGAAAAAAATTGTCTTCGCTCACCGGTATAAGCTTCTTCATCCTCGCCAGTATTTCATCAGGATCAAGCGGTTTTTGTATGTATCCCTGTACATTCATGTCGGCGCACTGCGCCGCATATTCGTAATTGCTATTCCCAGTCATAACCACTATCTTTATTTTTTCGTCAAATGCCCTTATCGCCTTGAGTGTCTCCACGCCGTTCATTTCAGGCATATGCAGGTCAAGCAGTATCATAGATAGAGATGGATCAGACCTGAACTTCAAAAGCCCTTCCCTGCCATTCGAGGCCGTAAGAACATGGAAATCACTTTCCAGGAAAGCAGAAAATGATGATAGTATCAACTCTTCATCATCTATTATCAGTACAGTCGGCTTATCCATATTCCAGCGACCTCTACCTCACGCCTTCTTATCGCCCTAAACAAAAAAAGCCGCAAAAGGATAATTCCTTCGGCGGCTCGGCTGACATGTCCCGATTCAATCGGGATTTAGCCCCGTAACTCTGCGCCCCACCGTTTCCCATGGTTTGCTCTGAGCAAAGGTCTGATTTTCTAACTTATTTGCAACTTTTCTCACATCCTTTCATTTTTTTAATTTTTTGGTAACGTTCAAAAGTTGTGGCATGTAATAAAATGAGATAAAATCACGACCTCAAATTAAGGTTTGGTTGACGA
>JAVVFD010000171.1:0-4539 GCA_032250935.1 bacterium | reverse complement strand
AAAACACCAACGGAATTTTGAGATTCTATTTCCCCAAGGGCACAGATTTTAAAAAAGTTACTTCAAAAGAACTTGAATCTGCCAGATACTCACCATGATCGTTGTCATCAATAAAGATGTCTTGTCGCTGGTTTCCTCTAACGATAATATGATAAAAAACGCCCGAAATTCTATACGTGATTTTCTTGCCATAAAGGAAACATATCACCTTAAATGCCTAATTGCAAGCCTGCCTTATTGCCCTGAATTAAAGGTAATTAATCGCTATTATTTATGGATTCACTTTCATCAATTAATGTTCTTGCATTCGCCTTTTTGCCGGAAATTCAGCTCCCGAAATCTCTTGACTTTCCAGATGGAAACCTGTAAAAGATAAGGTTTTTTCTTGCAATACAAATAATAAATTAAAAAAGTAGAATAAGGAATTAATCTCAGGAGGGAAACATGCAACTGACAGGTTTGTTATGGGGAGGAAAGCTTCTCGACCGGGTGGAATACCCAAGAGCTGAAGTCCTCGGCCCGGAGGCGAGCGTAGATGAGATCAAAGACCTCATCAAAAAATGCGGACAGGTATTTATCAAGCCCATATTCAAAGGCGGTGTTGGTAAAAAAGGAAAATCCGGCCTTATCGGAAGAGCAACAGATATTACTCATGCAATAGCGGAAAAAGAGAGACTCTACTTTGCAGAGCATGTCCACGGCACAACATCAGCCAAGGCCGATGGCGTAACCTTCGAGGGTGGAGTGGCGGCAGAGCACGAGGTCTACTTCGCCATCTCCGACAGCACCGAATTCCGTGCTCCCATCATGACCATCACCCACCACGGTGGCGTCGATATCGAGGAACTCCCGGCCGACAAGATTGCCGTTGTTCCCTTCGACCCGCTTACGGGGCTTAAATCTTTCCACGTCTCCAATGCGCTTGAGGCTCTGGGCGCGCCGAAGGAGATAATCTCACCTCTGGTACAGAACCTTCCAAAACTCTGGGAGCTTTACAACAACTACGGCATGAATATGCTCGAGCTCAACCCTATAAGGATGAACCCTAATGCAAAAGGAAGACTCGTGCCGGTTGCCTGCGACTTCAAGGGCTCCTTCGACCAGGACGACCCGGCATGGAAGAGACTTGAACTTCCGTCTCATCTGTTTGCATCTGATTACTCCGAGTTCGAGCAGGAGATCAATCAGCTAAGAACCTATCAGGGTCAGAGCGACGTCTTCGTAATGAACGAAGAAGGCACCATCACGGCGCCTACATTCGGGGGCGGAGCCAACGCGCTGGTAACTGAGCTTCTCGGAGACAGGGCGACCATATCTTCCGACTTCGGAGGCAACCCGCCATATGAAAAGATGCTACAGATCTCACAGATCTGCTTCAAGTACTGGCTAAAGCAGTCCAACGTCCTCTTTATTATTGGAGGCAAGGCTAACAATACCGATATCTTCGAAACATTCAGGGCCATGGCCGATGCGCTAAAGTGGTATTTTCAAACCTACGGACCTACCCCTCTCTACGTTGTTGTAGGCCGCGGCGGCCCTAATCTCGTCAGAGGCCTTTCCTACATGAGGGAGACCATAGAGTCACTTGGACTTCCATACAGGATCTTCGGTTTTGACAGCGCTATGAGCGAAGTTGTTAATTATGCCCTTGCCGCCGACACCTGGATGGAAAAAGAGGGTAAAGAACAAGTAGCCAAGCTTATCGGCGCGTAATTAAGGAGGAAATAAGCAATGCATAAAGAAGGAATAAAAGGTTTCCCCTACTACGTGGGGATTGACTCACTGAAAGATATAGCCACAAAGGATGACAAGGTCTGCGTGCTTAACATTACCGGTGGTGAGAGCAGTACCGTAACACCGATAAGCCATGCATATTCGGGCGGCAATATAGTATTCGGTACGAGCCCCGGGCGTTCGGGACAAAAACTGAAGACCCCCATTGGCGATATCCCCGTCTACAACTCCGTCAAGGAGGGCCTGGCGGCAGGACACAAATTCAATACTGCGGTAATATACCTTCCACCCTCGGGTGTAAAAGACGGAGTTGCCGAGGTAGTTAGAAAAAACCCCGATCTCAAGAAGGTTATTATCCTGACCGAGAAGATCTGCGTAAAAGACTCAAGGATCATAAGGGCGATCTGCCAGACGAACGGCGTAGATGTATTCGGAGGAAACTGCCTGGGTGTTGCCGACTCCTGGAACCATGTAAGGATAGGCGGAGCGCTTGGCGGTAACGCCCCCGAGGAATCTCTCCTCAAAGGCTCAGTTGCCCTCTTCTCAAACTCAGGCAACTTTACAACTACCATCGCCGTTTATCTCGGCACGGAAGGATGGGGAACCACTACCTCTATCTCTTCAGGTAAAGACGTATATATCCAGTACGGACCGCAGGAATTCAACCATGCATTCCACAAGGATGACAGGAGCAAGGCGGCCGTTATCTATGCCGAGCCGGGCGGATACTACGAACACGGCCTTAAATTCGACAAGCCAGTAGTTGCCTGCGTCGTTGGACGCTGGAAGGCGAAACTCACCAAGGCATGCGGACATGCTGGATCGCTTGCAGGTTCAGGCGACAACGCCATTGCAAAAGAGAAGTGGTTCATGGATTATTTCGACTGCGATGACATATACACGCCTGAAAAACCGGTCTTCACCAAGAAAGGGGCAGTTGTAACAAATATCGCTCACATCCCCGCCGCTCTTACGGCAGTAATGGAAGCAAACGGCATCAAGCCCGACTTTGCACCAACAGGCGACCTTTCCCTCAAGTGCTGGATGGGTAACGACCAGGGTCTCAAGCTTCCGAAAGAACTCGACGTTCCAGTAGTTGAGGCTATGGAGCCTTACAACGAGCAGATCGAAGCGATTAACAGGCAGGTGGGCGTTCAGTTCCCGAGACAAAACATGAAGGATGCCTCCGGTGGCTCCATGATGGACCCCAAGACCCAGGTTACAAGGGTTCATAAGGTCTCCATCCTCGATGCATCCAAAAAGAACCTTGAGGAAAACCTCGTATTCTCTCTCATGAAGGAATACCCGACAGAGAAGGCAACCAAGCTTGCCAATCTAGCATTTAACTCATACATCAACATGAACGGCGATGTAGCGCTTGCAGCGGCCGACGCAGCAAGGGAAGCCGAAAACTCACCTAACACTGTGCTCGCTTCCGCCATCTCAATCATCGGTAAGGGGCGGGCAAAGAAGGCGATTGCCGCGCTGGAGCTTATGACGGAGACATTCCAGCATGACGGCATAGAAGATCCATTCTCAGGCGGAGATGCAGCAGGCAAGGCGGGAGCACTATCTGCCGATCAGAAAGCGGTGCTGACTGATGGAGACGCGGCTGGCGCATTCTTCGATCGTGCAAAATCGCTCGGCGGAGATTCCCTATTCATCAAGTTCCTCGATGCCGCCACAGGCGGCAAGCCATCTCAAGACGCAGTACTCGGCGCGATATGGACTACTGTTGGCTGGAACGGCCTCATGAAGAAGAAGATATCCAGGCTTACCATGGTCGAACTTCCCTGGTATTCACTCGTATTCAGCGCCTTTGTAGGGGCAAGCATACCTGCTGCAAAGCATACGGCAGACTCCTTCTGCGGCGTTAAGAACGACGAGATCATAGATAACTACAGCTTTACCGAGACGGCATTCCTTGCCCTTATAGGCAAGAGGCCGAATGAAGCAGAGCTCTTCGAGTTCAGCGTTCTTCTCGGTCTCATCATCTCAAACGGTCCAGGAACGATCTCGGCACAGGGCGCAAAAGGAGCAGTCAGCTCAGACGGTCCTCAGGACCCGCTCAGGGTGCAGATCAACAAGGGCTTCGTGGGAATGCTCACGCACACCGGTTTCGCCCACGGCGGAAACGGCTACGAGGCTGTAGCCTTCCTCATAGACCAGTTCAAAAACTCAGGTCTCAAGGATCCTGCAAGCGAAAGCCACGGTATCGACCTTAAGGCGCTGGCGACCAAATACTCCAGGGAGTACGCCGACTACAAGAAGAGGGAGAAGGCGGCAGGCAACATCGACTACGCCAAGGTGCCATGCGTCAACCACCCTGTATTCAAGGGCAAAGACGTAAACTACGACCCGAGAGAGCAGTTCGTATCGGCCCTCTTCAAAGAGAAGGGGATTTACAACGTATTCCTCGACTTCTACCACAACATGGTTCAGTCAATGTTCGAGACCAAGGTAACGAATAACGTATACTGCGTAAACGTAGACGCAGTTATCGCCGTTATACTCCTCAAGATGGTATGGGGCCTCTACAACGAAGGCAAGATCAGCGATGCCGAAGTTGAGAGCGCAGGCTTCACAACCTTCCTTTTCGGCAGGATGATCGGCACCGCCATTGAGGTGGACGACCACCAGAACAGAGGAAGGAACATGGATACAAGGACTGCTGCGAGTCAGGTAAGCTACGTAGGGTAAATATTCAAAACATAGTTAAACTATTAAGGGCCTCCAGTTTAAGGGAGGCCCTTTTTTTATGTGCGCCCGGCAGGGCGCAATCTCTTGGAGGTGAAAGTCCTCTAT
>JAVVFD010000170.1:0-4541 GCA_032250935.1 bacterium | reverse complement strand
GCTTTGATGCCGAGTACGATACTCCTGAAATGATGAAGGAATTCGGCCTGCACCACGAAACCGATTTTGAAGCTGTAAGATTCGGGTCCGGGGATAAAGAAACGATAGCGAAGATGGTAAAGGATTTCGGCTTTTATTATAAAGAACTGGAAGATGGCGGCTTTAATCATATGGGCCTGGTTTCCATGCTGGATAAAAATTTTATCTTATACAGGCAGATATACAAATCAAATATCACCGCAGCCGATATAAGAGTTCCGCTAAACCAGCTCTTGACGGGAGATATTCCGTCAAAAAGAGCGCCTACATTTATTGATGCAATTAAATCGCTTTGCCTGGAATATGATCCTGAAACGGGGGAATATGCTGTAGATTATTCATATATCCTCAGCGTAGTGCTTCAGGCTCTGGTAATATTATTAATAGTTTTGCTTTACTTTAAGAAAGATATAAAAAAATGGCTTTCAAAAAAATTTAAGAAGAAACACGCAACGCCTGAAAATTAATTGACATAGGGAGAAGGAAAGGTATGGAACAGGGGATGATTATGCAAAAACTGCATAGGTGGTGGAGTTGGCTGGAATTCGATATGAATAAAATATTTACGCCGAGATTGAACCCCATGTATTGGTTCGGTTCAATCTGTTTCTTTATGACGTGGATACTTGTTGCTACAGGTATATATCTTTTTCTTTTCTATGACATATCAGCCAGAACGGCCTATCAGTCGGTGGAGTACCTGACACACGACCAATGGTATCTCGGGGGACTGCTAAGAAGCCTTCACCGCTATGCCTCTGCCGGCCTGGTTCTGGCCACGGTCTTACATACCATCCATGTTTTTGTGACTGGAAGGTACAGGTACTGGAGGTGGATCGCATGGGTAACAGGCGTCGCTACTATATGGTTTCTCATCGTCTGCGGCCTTTTCGGATATATGATGGTATGGGACGAGCTGGCCCTCTTCATCACATGGGTATCAGCGCTCTTGCTGGACAACCTGCCCATATTCAGCAAACCGCTGTCTTTTGCCTATGCCCAGATGCCGTCAAACTTCTTTTTCTATATAATACTGTTTATTCACTTTGCAACGCCCGTCTTCCTGCTGATTCTTTTCATGCTTCATGTAATAAGGATGCGCAACGCAAAGATCAACCCTCCGAAGGAGTTGATGTATGCCATCGTGGCGGTTCTGGTTATAGTGTCATTAATAAGACCTGCCGTCAGCGGCCCGCCAGCAGACCTCAGCAAGCTGCCCGCCACGGTACAGTTTGACTGGTTTTACATGTTCTTCCTGCCGCTCTTGCAAATGATCCCTGTTTGGGCCGTTTGGGTTGTCTTGGTAGTGGTAAGTTTCTTTATCACCTTTGTACCATGGTACGGAAAAAGCCGCAAGAAGGCTCCAGCCGAGGTTATCTATGAAAACTGCACAGGATGCGAGCAGTGCGTTAAAGACTGTCCATATGAGGCTGTCTTTGTAAGGCCCAGGTCTGACGGGCGGAATTGGCCGCTTGAAGCAGTCGTTGATAAAAGTAGATGCGCAAGCTGCGGTATATGCGTAGGCGCTTGCGACTATAAGGCGATAGACCTTCCTTTCCTTACAGAAGCGGATATCAAGCAAAAGATACTTACCATATCCAAGACCGTTATGGCATCGGGAGATACAGGTACTAAGGTATTCGTTTTTATGTGTGAAAACAGCAATCCCGCAGGGATCTGCCATAAGGTGGAATGCAAAACATCCGTTGGGTGCCTCAGGTTGCCTTGCATGGGCATGGTCCAGCCGTCAATGATGGCTATCCCGCTCCTTGAAGGTTTTGATGGCGTTCTTGTCTCCGGTTGCCAGGTAAATGATTGTCACTACAGGTATGGAAACGTTCACCTTGTGGCAAGGGTCAAGGGTGAAAGAAAGCCTGTTATGAGAAAAAACATTGACCAGGAAAGGATAAGGTTCTACCTTTCTTCTGAAGTGCAAAAAACCGATTTCCTCAGCGAGATAGACGCCTTCAGGGAAGAGCTTAGACAGAAAAAGAATGCAGAAAAAGGAGGGAACTAATGATGAATAAGGTTAACTGGGTAGCAGGAATAATTATCCTCCTCTTGCCGGCTCTTTTTGTTATGAAATATACAGCTGTTCCTTACCCGTTTTATGCGGCAGATGTTGCCGTCTTAAAAATCGCCTTCCAGCATACTGGACAAAGGGTAAAGGAATATGATGAGATCGGCTCACTTAGAGAGAGGGCCAAAAAATACAGGGAAGAGCTCAAGAAAAATAAAGAAATAAAAATGAACCTGACCAGCAAGCAGAGCACCACAAGAGAGAGGTTCCCCGTTGAAGTAGAGCTTTTTATTGACGGTAAAAGTCTGCAAAAAAAGAAATATCAGCCTGCGGGGCGCCAGAAGGATGCCGTATCCGTTATTTACGATGCCTTTGAGATTTCCCCTGGAAAACACCGCGTAAAAGTCATTATGACGGACTCTGCAAAGGAGGGCACCATTCCCTACACCTTCGAAGACACTGTAGAGTTCGGATCGAGAGAGGTCAAGGTGCTTACCTTTGACAAGGTCAAGAATAAACTCCTCTGGTCTGAGAACCTGATACCGATCCTCCAGCGCCCTGAATATGCAAACGCAGAGAGCTGATTAACTTCTCTATATTTTATTCCAAAGGGAGGCTTTAAAAAGCCTCCCTTTTTTTTGTAGTGCGGGAAGATTCATGGACGGTTGCCATTTAAAGCCCCTTAAATGTATTATAGGGCCATGAATAGGGAAATTATATACAACCTCATAGTCATCCTCGGCCCCACCGCCTCCGGCAAGACCGCTCTGGCGGCAAGACTCGCCTCGGAACTCGGGAGCGAGATCATTTCGGCCGATTCGAGACAGGTCTTCAGGGGTATGGATATCGGCACCGGGAAGGACCTTAGTGAATTCTGCATAGATGATAAACATATCCCCTACCACCTCATTGACATCATAGACCCAACGGATGAATTCAGCGTTTACGATTTCCAAAGACTCTTTTATGGCCTCTTTGAGGATTGTATATCAAGAGAAATAGCCCCCGTTCTTGTCGGTGGAACGGGCCTATACATTGATTCTGTTTTGAGAGGATATTCAATGCAAAAGGTTCCCGTCAACAAAGGGCTTAGAGCGGATCTTGATGGAGTAGCCCTTAACACCGTCGCAGATCGCCTTAAAACACTCAGGCCAGGCCTCCATAACACGACTGACCTTTTTGAGAAGGAACGCGCCATAAGAGCGCTGGAAATAGCCCTCTTCGAAAGGGATAATCCGACTCCCAAGGGAAATCGCCCCGAGATAGTCCCTCTCGTCTTCGGCACAAGGTGGGACAGACCTCTTCTGAGAGACAGGATAAGCAAACGGCTAAAAGACAGGCTCGATGCCGGCATGGTAGAGGAGGTTGCTCGGCTCCATGAAGAGGGAATAAGCTGGGAGAAATTAAACTATTTCGGACTTGAATACCGCTATATAGGATTGTTTCTGCAGGGGAAACTTAACAGGAACGACATGTTCCAGAAACTGAACTCTGCCATTCACCAGTTTGCCAAGCGTCAGGAGACGTGGTTCAGGCGTATGGAAAGGCACGGAATCGATATTAACTGGATTGATGATGCCGATTACGACCGGTTGAAGAAGATCGTTAATTCTAAATTAACACGCAGCATAAAGAATATAAAAAATGCCCCTCTACCTTGACCGTCTATATGAATCTTTTTTTTCACTTAATTTATGAATAATGCGCCCTCCAACATAAAAAAATATATCTCAAAAAGCCCGGAAACCGAAAAATGGCAACTGTCGGGTAATAGTTACGGCTATATCGATAAGGTGGTAGTCATTCCGGCCCTTGCCGAAAGCGTCTCCCTCTTAAAGACCCTGGCCTCACTAGCGGAAAACGAACAGACTCAATTAAACTCAACTCTCGTTATATGCGTAGTCAACAATAGATGCCCCTCCATCTCTTCAAAGGAGGAGATAGAGGATAACGGCATAACTCTCGACTACCTTCTACATCTCTCCTCCGGCATGGATCCTCCAAGCACATGTCCCGGTCCTGTTTACTTTAAAAAGGTGAACGAAAGCGGTATGAAGATCGCCTTCGTTGATGCTTCAACGGAGAGTAGAGAGCTGCCCGCCAAGGGTGGAGTGGGGATTGCCAGGAAGATCGGGATGGACCTGGCCTTAGGGCGCCTCGACTATGATAGTGACGGGCCAGTTTTGATTATCTGCCTTGATGCCGATACGCTTGTAGATAGAAACTATCTGAAAGAGATAGGCGAGTATTTTAATGATCATAATGATGCGGCTGCTGTAGTTGCCTTCAGCCACATCCTCCCAGATGATGAGGCAAGCCGGGCCGCCGCCATCGCCTATGAACTTTTCCTTAGATATTACGAGACAGGTCTAAGATTCGCTAACTCTCCCTACGCCTTTCAAACCATCGGCTCGACCATGGTCTGCAGAGCCGACGCCTACGCTGCCGTAGGCGGAATGAACAGGAAGCGGGGGGGAGAGGA
>JAVVFD010000016.1:0-28026 GCA_032250935.1 bacterium | reverse complement strand
ACTCTACCCCAAGAGATTCTCCCTAAAGATACTAAGCTGATTTTCTACATAAATTCATCAAAAAGCATCCCCTTTGGCAAGGTCTCTAATAGTCTTCTGATCGAATTTAATCCTGAACTTTATATATGTACCCTTTGCCGTATAGTCAGCCCCGGAGAAATCCTTGTCCATAAATCCTGCAAAATTATATCCAAGGCTTGCCCAGACGTTTTCTACAAAGTTATATCCAAGTGAAACTCCGTAGCCATAATCATACAGGCCTATATTCCAGGAATGCAGCTGCCTTGCATTAAGTGCAAAGTCCATCTTTTTTGTCACGTCATATCGTCCTTCCAGGCCGATCAGATCGGTATATCCCTTATAATCGGTATTGTCGATGCGGTCTTCCAGATATTTTGCGCCGTACTGCAGACCAATCTGGGTCCGATAGTTTGACTTATAGTTTGCGTGAAGGTTGTTAACGATGCGCCACGAATCGTAATCAAAACCCTTTTCATTTACATCGTCATAAATGAGGTCCAGCCTGTCCAGAACTATCCATTTGCTGTCTATAGGCCTGGACGCCAGGCTGAGCCTCAAGTCGGCATTTAACTGTTCATCTCCCGTTATATAATCCGTCTTGAATATCTTAAGGCCAGCCGCCATTCCGAGACCCTCTCTCAACTCTCCATTTATTCCTGCAAATGCTCCTGCTTTATCCGAATTATCGGCCTCTCTCACCTCCACCCTCGACGTAAGGGACCACTTTTCTCTCTTATAGGCCAGCCCGAGCGACAGGGCTGTAAAATCTTCTCTCGCACCAGATGTTGAGGGAGCGCTGAGGTTCAGTCTCTTCACCGACCCCTTATTTATGGTTTTAGACCTGTCTAAACCTCCGTCGAGGCTAAGCCTGTCACTTAGTTTTACCGTCTGTTTGAGACCAAGATTTGAAAACACCCTCGCGCCATTTTCTGAATAGTTTCTGTCAATAGAGGCGTTTACCTTTCCACCGGTCCATGGATTGGTCCTGAAACCAAGCCTCAGCGATTCCGAATCTTCACTGGCCCCGGTAGCAAACTCCTGGTCTGCAAATAGAGTGGTCTTCTGCGAAAGCATGTAATCCGCACCAACTGTTGTCCTCGTCGGATAATCAGCATTATCGTTCCTGCCAAACAGGGATTGATCATGACTCAGCCTGACCTTAAGCAGATCGCCCATGGTAGAGAGCGAGCCGCCCACATTAACCTGATTTGATTCTGTAGTAGAGCCGTCGGCAAAGCGGTCGATGACATTCCTAAGGCCGGCAGAGAGGGAATACCTTCTATCACTGTATGTGGATTTGATCTCGGCATGGTCCCGTTCAGCCCCCGTTGCGATATTAGTCTGCCTTGAGAACAATCCATCATATTTAATCGATTCACTCTTTAGATATATACCTGAAAGGCCTATCTTGCGCATGCCCGATTCGCTTCCCCGCTGCTGGCCGAGGCCGAATCCGGGGTTCATTTCCCTGTAGTATATCGTCCCCTCCCCCTTACTGAATTTCTTGCTTACCTCAGCCAGATATGCGTCTCCATCGCTTTTAACACCTGTATAATCAGAATCTGTGGAGGCAAATTCCGCCTTAAGAGTTATGTCTCCGGCGATTTTCAGTTTAGTATCAACGCCATACAGGTTGCCTTCGCCTCCAACACGGCCTTCATGCACGTGGCTGACGCCTAAACTCAGCTTATTCTCCAGAAGGTGGGCAACACCTCTTCCACCGTAATTATATGAAGTGTCTCCACTATCATTGGCCTCATAATCTATGACTATATATTGGGGATTGAAATTGCCGTCCCTGCTGTAGACGGGCTCCCTGAAATAGATGGTCCCCTCGTCGTAATCTATGCTGTAGTCCAAATGCCTTGACAACTTTTGCGATGAAATTATAACTTCACTACGGAAACGGTCCCTCACCTCCAGCTCGATGGATTCGGAGTTTATGACTACATTCTTTCGTGACATCTTATAAAGACCGGAAGTGCCGTCGCCTATAATCTCATCCTTGATGAAGGCGTTGTTAGTGTCAGATGCATAGATATTATAATCAAAGAGCTCTCCCTTCATCTCCGATTTAAGTCCTGTCATGCTCCTGTTATACCTGGAAAGCTCCGTAACGTTAAGGCCCGTATTATAATCACCGAAGAGGGCGTAAAACTTTTTCCTCTCTATCTTAAGGTAGAGTTTTTTGCCGCTTGCCGCATCATGCTGCTGCTCCGAACCGTCTCCATAAAGTGTATAATAGCTGTCAGGATCCACCGTCTGGTGCAGTTTTCCTTCATCTTTCACCTTTTCACTGTCATAAGCCATTGTTAAAAGCCAGTTTCCCTTGATCCTGCCTTTAGCATAAAGAGCAAGCCGGCCGTCGTAATAGAGGTCCTTCTCTGTTCCTTTTTCAGACAGCCCTTCCATGTTGCCGCTTAATGTATTATACCCTGCCGTCCCCTCAGCCAGACCTACCAGTATCCAGTCTCTCAATTCCGACTCTATCCATGGCCTTATTTCCTGCTCACGCCCGGCCAGGTTGAAACGAAGAACAGCTTCCCCCGTCTTTGTAGTAGGCGCCAGTTTAATATAGGCTATGCCTTCATCAGTCACTTTATATTTAGGAAGCCCTTCACCTGCGCCTGTGAGAGGGTCTATATCCAGCTTGTCTATTGTCGCCTCGGGCAGGTACGGCGGATCGAGCGCATAATCGCCGGAAACATCTTTCCTGACAGGCTCACCAGCCTGGTCCAGAAGCCTGACGGCCACTATGGGCACGGTCTTGCCATCCGCAACAAGAATTGATTTTTGAGGAACCAGCTCAACTGACACAGGAGCGCCGGAATAATGAAGCACCTTAAAGAGGCGGCCCATTTCCCGCCCATTTCTGCCATAAGATATAACCTCAAATTCGTTGTCCCCCTCCTGAAGGTATATGCCTAACCACCGGCTTAAGGCCACGTTTTTATAAACATTCTTATCAGTTCCTTCAAAGTATATTTTGTTAACCTCTTTTCCATTGAGACGAAGCGCTATTCTCACGTCAATATCATGCTTTATCATAACCTTGGTGCTTGGAATTGGAGGATTGAATCCCGGCTCAGGGAAGACCCATTCGAGGCCCGGTTCAAAGTCTTCCGGTGGTTTTTTATATAGCGCAAAGGGGTCCACTTCCTCCACTTCATACCCCGCATCTGTCGGCTCTCCCGGCCTCATGCCAACGGTTTCAATTCTCTCGATGCCGCTCTTATCTTTCTTCGGCTGCAGATAGGACCATCTTATAAGCCTTTCTGATATTACCCTTATTTCAACGCGTCTGTTAAGCGCCCGGCCTTCTTCCGTATTATTATCGGCAATAGAGCTATCTGGTCCCTCCCCGATAATGGTGAACTGCGACGGGTCAAGATTAAGGGCCTTCATTATGTAGTCGGCCACACTTTTTGCGCGGGCCATAGAAAGGGCGTAGTTGTCGGGAAAAACACCCCGGCTGCCCGACCTGATCTTAGTCGAGTCGCTATGGCCCGTAACATATACATGCTTCACCATAGACGACTTCATCATGTCGACAATGTCATTAAGCTGAACCTTGTCTTCTTCGGAAAGCTTATCGCTGAGAGCATCAAAGCGCGGCCTCATAATGAGGTCGGGAATTACTACCTTTTCCTCTTTTCTAACATTTCCCAGAATATTTTCAAGAAAAGGCGTCCGCAAATTTTTCTCGTTGGCAGAATTGAAGGTCAGCATTGCCCTGGTTACAAGGTCTTCCATCTTATTATCTGCCTTAGCCAGGGCGGAAAAATAAAGAATATGCTCAGAATTTGCTTCAGCCCTCCCAAGGCTGAATGTCATGCTCTTGGATATCATGAAGGGGTCATTAAGTAGAAAGCCCGAATAAGAAGAGCTTCCATCAATATATTGAACCCCATCAGGCAGGATAACCGTCATTCTAAGGTTTTCGAGAGATATATTTCCGACATTAAAGGGAACCTCGTAATCAATTACCTGCTGCCCAGCCTCGGTGTTGTAGCTTTTAATAACTCTCCTTATTGCCGGCAGGTTTCCGCTATGGCCGTCCGCGCCAAGACCGGCAATATCGGATGCTGACAGGTTCTCAAAGTTTGGCCGAAGGGGAATCAATCTTTCCTCCCCCTCTTTCCTGAAGACACTCTTTAGTTCAATGGAGACCTCACCTTTCATCCTCGGTTTAAGGGAAAGATGGAAGTCGGCTCTCCACATTGTACCTTTCTGTAGATCTACAAACTGCGAGAAGCCCCTGCCCGCAAAGCGACTGTTTTCTTCGCAGTTTACCACTTCAAACATAGGAGGAACCGTATCGAGGTCGAGCTGGATATTGTGAGAACCAGGCCTTACCCCTTTAAAGTGGTAAGCGCCATTTTCATCGGTAACGGCGAAGGTGCCATCTTCCATAAAGATTCTCACCCCTTCTACGCCCGATTTTTCAGGAGCTTCACCAAGGCCGCAGCCGTCGGCCCACAAGGAGCCAACAATTATATTCTCACTGCCGAAGAGCTCCTCTCTCACAGTCACACTGGCTCTTGAATCGTTTGAAGATACCCCCCCGTCCGCTTTTGCAGCGGCAACATTCACCGCCTCACCGGCCATTGCCGAAATCCCAACTTCCACCACATAAGAGACCTTGCGACTTTCACCTGTTAAAATCGTTCCAAGCGGAAAGGTAAGGGTTCTTCCATCCGCTGAAATTGCAGGATCGCCCACTTTTGTGCCATCAAGAGTCGCCGAGCCTTTTCTATACCTGAAAGCCGATGGGAGTCTGTCCGCAAGCACTACCCCTGTAGCGTCGTTTGCCGAGGCATTAAGAACGTTGACCCTGTAGGGGAGGAAATCTCCGGGCGCTACATCTTGCCTGCCCGCCTCTTTTCTGACATATAGCCCGGTTATGAGAGGATCAATCGGGTAGTCTATGTGAAGGGCAGGGCCCGGATTTACAACAAATACCTCGCCTCTCGATCCGGGATTAACGATTGCAAAAGGAGCGCCGGGAAGGGCCTGAAGATCGGCCGTACTTACGCTGGAAGGCGCCACATAATCCATTAAAGGTCCCGTGCCGTCGTTAGGCGGATCGACGTCAAAGCGGTAATTACCGGGGAGCACGAAAGGGAACCTGTAGTTGCCGGGCGGAAAGTTATATACAGCGCCTGAAGCATCGCTTGCCGTCCCCCCGGATATTACTGTAGCCGGAAATTCACTTACGCCATCGTCACCAAAGACAAGGGCCGGCAGCCCCGTGTCGGCATTGATGAGCGTTACAGTCGCCCCATTTACAGGCTGGCCGGTCAGGCTGTTTAAAATCACCCCGTAAGGATCAACAAGCGCCGCTACAGCTTCTGTATCGCTATTATCGGTATTATCCGTATATGAGGCCGTAATCGTTGTATCTTCAGCTGCGGAAATGTCACCGTCATAGTTGGCCGCAGGCAGGGCCGCGCTCTTTATATAGCCAGCGAATATTCCGGTATCCGGCCCGGTTTCATAAATCCTGACTATCTCTATGTCGCCCGTGACGCTATTGGATAGAGTGACTATCACCGATTCTGTAAGGGCATCATCTAAATTCTGATCGATATCGGTAAGCTTTATGAACATATTCTGCCCCCTATGAAAAGATGTTGAAGGAACAAGAGGCACGGGGTCCGTCAAATCAAGGGGCGTTGCACTGCCCGGAGGGGTCGGGGCAGGAAGGGGGTTATAAACTGTTGCGGAACTGTCGGTGGCATAGTCGGACGCCGTAATATTGACCTGTTCGGCGCTTGCAACGAGCGGCGCATACTGCATGAATTCTATTGTGGAGTTGGTTCTCAGCTGCACAGTTACCACATCCACCTTATTGGAGGGAGTTGTCACATTCAGGGCGCCTACCGAATAAGATGCTGAAGCGGTGTTGCTTATTGTTGTGCCAGGCGGCGTTGCGGCAGCCGATGCCACGGGGATTAAGAAAAGCATAAACATTGAGACAATCGCCTTTCTCAACCCACTGCCCCGATATGGAGCAATAGACTGAAAGAGACGGGCCGATCCGAAGGTTCTCAGACCGGCCGGACTCATCTTATTCATAGTTGCATGAAGAAGAGGCACATATAAAAAACGCAAAAAGACGCCCTTTTCGGAATTACTCCCGAATAGGGTGCGCCTAAGTACGCATTTTAATATATTTCTGCCCTTCATCACGTATATCCTGTCTACTAACTACCTTATTGGATTGTAGCCAGATAGGTTATCGTGTACGTCGTCGATACAGGTATGCCTGCCGCATAGGTTATGGTAACCGTGTTAGCTGCACTTGTATCTACTCCTCCTACTCCATCTTCTGTTATGGATCCCAAATTTAATACAAGAGTGGCAGGAAGAGTATCGGTCACAACAACGTCAGTTGGAACAACTGTAGCGCTCGAGTTTTGCACAGTAACGGTGTACTTGACAATTGCGCCTGGCACAAAATAAGGAACCGGTGAAGTTGCATCTACTGCAACCGTCTTGGCCATAACAAGCGCCGTTGTAACTACCGTATATGTGGCTGTAACTGATTCCGTGTTATCAAGACCGGCATCGGCAATAACAATATCAACGTCTCCGGCAACAGCTCCACCGGCTGTATGCGTATTGCCGCCTGCATCCACAAGAGCAACATCAGCGCCGTCAACTGAAACAACTGTAGGTGTGACTGTAAATGTTTCAGTGTTGAGAGCGCCGATCGGCACGTCAAGTACCGCCCAAAGGACGCCCGTTCCATCCTCAGGCAAGGCTGCAAATGTATATGGCATCGCTTGTGCAGCATCATCGACTCCAATCTCGGCAACGCCATCGCCGTCATCAAGGTAATAAGTGACCGTACCTGCCGCAGAAAAACCATCTACCTCTGCTATGCCCGTTACCCTAAGGTTCTGCGTTAAATTTCCCGTATTTGTAGCGGTAATTTTAACTATATTAAGGGTATCGCTGCCCGTTGAATTTGGCGTAACATTTATATTTGCGTTATCCACTGTCACGGTAAATGCAATCTTAGAGTCGACGGCAAAATCTTCAACTGCCGTAACCGGAGCCTGGGGAACAGTGGCAACCTTATAGTTAACAGTTACCGTGTTTGTAATTATGGCGCCCGAGTTCGTCCCTACCGCCTGGGCCAGACCTGGAAAGGCAAGGAATATAAACCCCAGCAGCGCAACAGGCAGCCCCTTTCTTATTTTTTCTATAGTTTTCATTTTGCTCTCCATATTTCTATTTTTTTTAAATTCATGTTTATTTTTCATTCAATTTGCATCTAACCTCCTTTCTCTTCAGGAGGCGGCAGATCAATCTCTCCCATTAAAGAACTACCAATATAAATTAAATACTCCTTATTAATATTTCTTCTAAACTCACTTATTCCAACCCTCTTTATTACGTTCATTTTCAAATCCTCCAATAATTTTTAAATCTTGTATTTATTTAAGTTGTACCCTGAACCCCACGGTCCCCTTGCTGCCCGGCATTACAGGCTTTTCTATAATCCAGCGGATATGGGTGTAATCGGCCCCCTTTGCCCGCCTTAAGTTCCCTTCTTCATCTTTAACCTTAAGGTCAGCAGGAGTTCCGTAACTCTTTCCTCCATCCACTGAAAAATCAATCTTCGCGTCCTTACCTTCTGCGCTGAAGTCTATATAGAGCATATGCTCAGGCACAGCATTGGTTAGGACAACATTTTCCGCCGCCTCCGTTTCATCGTTAATAAAGCTGTTTGTAAAAATCACTTCATCTCCGGGCATGATTTTAGCTTCGGCGGCCCTTACCCGCTGCTTCTCCTTTTCACCCTTGTCGTTAACTACCTCCCTCTCCACCTCGGCAAGGGTCGTAACCTTCACCTTGCCTGCCCCATAAACTGGGGCGGTCATGGCTGTCATCAGGAAAACCACCGTTATCGTATAAAATATCCTCTTCATCTATGCCTCCTTTAGTTGATCGTTACGTCAAAGGTTATTGTCTGTGCAGCGGACCCGGCCGCAACGTTGCCAAGTGTTACCGTTACCGCCCCCGCCGTGGTTATGCCAACGTCACCGGCGTCTCCGTCGGCTGCTTTGCTTAAAACTGCCGCATCAAGCTTTAGGGTTCCATCCTTGTATGTTGTATCGGACGGTATAGGGTCGGTAATGACAAGATCCGTTGCCGTGCCTACGCCTGTTACGGTCGCAGTTATGATGTAACTTATAGTTGCGCCCGATACAGGCTGGCTCCCTCCGAACTGATCTGATACAAGGTAAGATTTGACAAGGTCAAGGGCAATCGATGATACGATATAGGCGCCCGTAAGCGATAAAGCGCCGCCTGACGAGCCGATTATGGCATTAGTGCCTGAATCGCCGAGCCCGGCAAAGGCGTCTCCGGCTGCACCGCTTCCGGTTGCAGAGCTTATGGAGATTTCGCTGTTTCCCAGATCGCCATCTGTGAGACCTGAAGGTATGGAATTTACGAGGAAAAGTATGACCGAGGCATCTGCCGAAAGCACGGGATCATTCGTTCCGGCAATATAGGGATTGTCCGTTCCCGAATCGTATATGCCGTTTGAGTTTGTGTCAAAAAATATGCCCGTAAGGGTGGGGTCAAAATCTCCCGTCCCAAGAGTGGAGTTTGCCGAAAGATTAAATTTCTCACTGCCGTTTCCTGTATTGCTGAGACTGAAGGTAAGCACACTGTCTACATCTCCCGGGCGCACCCCCACACCTGAAGCATCCTGCCAGGTCACAGTCATATCTATGAGCTCGTCAACAGTCAGCACCTCAATATTACTATCCTGCGTCAAGGTGCCAGCGCCCAGGGTATAGGTTGCAGTTGCCATATTGGAAATAGACGTTCCTGCAATGGTTCCAAGCGCCATTGCTTCGCTTGAAAAGGCAAGCAAACAAAGCAAGGCCAAGAGTGAAACCTTTGCCTTCATATCAATTATTAAATTTTTTATTTTCACTTTATCCTAACCCTGAATTGGAGCTGAAACGCAGGATAGGGCGCTACGGCCGATCCCGACATAGTGCTTGCGTTATCAAAGGTTACCTTGAAGTTAGTAACCGTATTGTCTATATCACCGTCGGCGCCATCCGGTACGGGGGTATAACTGTAATCAGACCCGTCCTGTGAATAAGTAAAAACTGGCGTCCCCAGGCCTGTAGCTACCGTTTCTGTATACACGATAGGGGCTCCGCCACCCAAATCACCCGCATAAAATTCAGTATTGGCAGGTATCTCTTCCGTGACTACCACGCTTTCCGCCTCACCGCCACCCCGATTACTCAGATTTATAAAATAGTTGACCAAAGCGCCTGGAATATAATAAGAAGGAGTTGATGCAACTGTGGACCACTTGAGCAACATGAGGTTGGGGAATAAATTCGGCGTAATAGTGTTGGTCGAACTGTTGTTGCCTGATATGGCATCTGCAAGATCTGAGGCCGATACGGATGCCGTGTTGATTATATTTGATCCTCCCGTCCCCGCATCGACCAGGGCGTTTATTTTCAGTATGGCGCTGTTTAACTTTGAAAGAGCGCCTATGTTCCATAGTCCGCTCACGCTGCTGTAGGTTCCGAATGCGGTGCTGTAGGACTGGAAGGTTAAGCCAGCCGGAAGGAGATCGGTAACCTGCAGCCCCGTTGTGTTGTGGGGGCCGTTGTTGGTGACGGTAACGGTATAGGTGACTGTCGCCCCCTCGTCGGGTGTGGAGTCACCGGCGCTCTTTACGACAGCGATGTCCGCTGCCTGCACAACGAGGGAGGCCGATGCGCCATCATTGGCGCCGTCGCTGTCGTTCTGATCTACAGCCGATATGGCGGCGCTGTTGATTATGGCCCACCCCGCCATCCCTGAATCAACCGTGGCGTTGATGTAGAGGGTAGCCGTATTGGATGCCGCTGCTGTGACCGAACCTACGCTCCATATGCCGCTTGTGTTGTTGAATGTCCCCTGCGTTGCGCTGTATGAGTTGAAGGTCACACCGGCAGGCAGGTTGTCCGTCACCTTAATCCCGCTCGCATCTGCAGGACCGTTGTTGGTGAGAGTGAGCGTGTATGTGACGGTGTCCCCGATGGTAGGCGTCGCGTCGCTGACAGACTTTGCAATTGCCAGGTCGAGACCTCCAACGTTAATCTCGGCTGATGCGTGGTCATTTGTGAGATCATAGTCGCCTTGATCAAAGTAATCCACTCGCACCTTATTAACGATGGTTTGCCCCGTCGTACCGGCGTCAACTGTTGCCGACATCGTCATAGTAGCGGCAGCTCCGCTGGCCAGCGAAGCTACACGCCAGTGATTATGGCCAGCATGCCAGTACCCGTCTGTGGCAGAAAAGCTACCGAAGGTAAGTCCTGTCGGCTCCAGGTCGAGGATAGCTATCCCTGTAGCATCATTGGGACCGTTATTTGTGAGAGTCACAGTAAAATATACGGTCTCGCCCTCCAGCGGGTTTGGGTTATCTACCGACTTTGTAATAGATATATCGGCGCCTCCTACCGAGATCGACTGGCTGGCCGAGTTATTAGAACTCACAGGATCCGCCTGGTCGGCGGCCGAGATTGAGGCGGCGTTAGTTATGGTAGAGAGGGCAGTTCCTGCATCCACTGTAGCCGTCAATGTAAGGACAGCCGATGTTCCGTTGGAGATAGATCCTGCCCCCCATATTCCGGCGCCGCTGTCATAGCTCCCCTGGGTGGCACTGTATGACGAGTACGTCACACCTGAGGGGAGGCTGTCCGTCACCTCGACGCCAGTGGCAGGGTGCGGCCCCAGGTTGCTGACCGTTAAGGTGTAGTTTATGGTGTCCCCCTCGTTGGGCCCCGAATTATCGACCGTCTTGGTAATCTTGAGGTCTGCCTTCTGGACCGTCAAGGCCACACTTGACGAATCGTTGCCGCTCACAGGGTCCAGCTGGTCCAGGGCCGATATAGATGCGCTGTTGCTAATCGTTGTGCCGGCCATCCCTGCATCGACTGTGGCTGAGATGTTCAGGAAAGCGCTTCCCCCGTTTGCGAGGTTCCCCACTGTCCACAGGCCGGCGCCGCTGTTATAGCTCCCGCCGCCTGAGTCGGACAGGTAGGTCACGCCGGCTGGAAGGAGATCCGTTACCACCAGGCCACTGGCATCGTTGTTTCCGTTGTTGGTTACAGTAAGGGTGTAGAATATCCCCTCCCCCACATTTGGCGTGGCCTTATCTACCGTCTTGCTGACGGCAATATCGGCCCCACCCACCGATATGGAGGCTGAGGCCGTATTATCTCCCGTATGGGGGTCAGCCTGATCGGTGGCAGTTATATCAGCCGTATTGGTCAGAAGGGCGCCGCTTCCCGCCGTCACCGTAGCCGTAATTTTAATTGTATTTCCTGTCCCGACGGCAAGGTCTCCAACGCTCCAGAGCCCTGTCCCGCTGTTATAGGCGGTGGAGCTGCTGTAAGAAACAAAGGAGAGCCCCACGGGCAAAAGGTCCGTCACCTCAATATTTGTTGAGCCGTTCAACCCGTCATTGGTTACAGTTACGGTGAAAACAACCGTATCGCCGTTGTTTGGAGTAGGATTGTCAACACTCTTTTCAAGCCTCAGGTCGGCGCCTGCAACGGTAATAGCTGCCGAAGATGAATCGTTTGAACTGTCTGGGTCCGGCTGTCCCGATGAAGTGATGTTAGAGAAGTTGGTTATCGTTGTATAGGCAGTACCTGCATTGACCGTCGCATCGATACTCAGGACTGCGCTTGAATATACGGCAAGAGGCGGCACAGTCCATGTGCCGGTCACAGAGTTATATGAACCGCCTCCGTCGTCGGAGTCGTAGGTGACCCCACTCGGGAGGAGGTCGTAGACCTGAACCCCGGAAGACGAGCTGGGGCCGTTATTTATGATGGTCAAAAAATAGGTGATGCTGTCCCCTTCGTTAGGAGTGGGACTGCTTACCGACTTAGTCAGTTCCAGCTCGGCGCTGGGCATAACAATAAGGGTATCCGTCCTTGACTGGTTTTCATTAAGGGAGGCATCGAGGGCATCGGTATAGGTAACCGTCACCGTCTCAATCGCCTCCACCTGGAGGGCGCCGTCACCGATTGAAGGTGCGGCGCCTGACGATGGAATAGAGCCTGTAAAGATGCCTGTATCTGCGCCGGTCTCCGTCAGTGTCACCGTCTCGCTGTCGCCGCTCGGTGTAGATATTGCTACCGTCAGCGCCTGGGCCTCGGAGGCGATACTGTTCTGATCGGCATCTTCGACGCGTATGGCTATTGTATCACCTGGATAGACCTGGGTTACGTCACTCGTCCAGTTGGCAAAGGATACGAAACGAACCGTCCCCGTTGTCGGCTGTGTGCCTGCCGGTGTTACCGTTTCACTTAGCCCTGTATATAGGTCTGATGCAGCAACGAGGTCTGATGCCAGAGTCTGAGCGCTGTTGGAACTCCCCATGAAGTACCTGATCGGTGTGGAATCGGTAATCCCCGTTGCCGCCAGAAAGTCTGCATAATTAAGGCGGAAATCGAGAAAATAATCTGTGCCGCCGCCGAATGTAGAATCGGCTGTAACCACCCTGTAGTTACCATTGAGCACGGCCGTCTCGGGCCATGTGGGCGATACAATCACCTCGGCCTTGTCTGACGGATCACCGACGCTTGTCTTTACAGTATTTTCAGCTAGATAGAGCTTCTCCGATATTCCGTCCAGCATAACCATCCATTCATAGTCATCGGCATTCTGATCCGTATCGATGATGAACCCCCATCCGAAGGGGTCTAGCTCCGTACGGGGATTATTGAGCGGATCGTCATCCAGGCGTATCCGGTAGTTGATGTACGTTCCGTCGTTGGATATGTATGCAGCCGGGTAGGGTGTCGTCGTATCTCCAACAATATCCCTCGATCCCGCTGCGTCACCTTCCAGGTCATCTATAGTGTCAGTTCCCCTGTACACAGCGATCCAGTCGGCATCAGTGGGCCAGGCAAAGGATATGCGCGGCGTGAGAGCCAGAAAAATCCCAAGCAAAAAGAAAGATATTATTTTTATCGCCTTTATCATTTTTTGCGCCTTATTTTTTTTATAAACCTTGCAAGTCCCCGTCAATCAATCTTTTTTCCTTATAAACAGGGCATTTAAGATAATTTCTGCCGCAATAATAGAGGGCATCTTCTGCCTGAAGACTGCTCATTGAATTGCAGTAGCATTCACTGAAGGAGTTGTCGATAAAAGGGCAGCTTTTTTTATCACTTGACGCCATATGAGGTGAATCTATTTCCATCGCTCTTTTATTGCCCATTACGGATCTCCTTCCTTATATATAGCCCCCATATAAACATATCGCAAGAACTGCGCCAAAGACGCGGCACGAAGACCTACGAAATACTCCTTCTATTTCAATAACTTAGAAACAGAGATTGCGACAAATCCTTCTACAGGGCCGGAGATCGAAAGGTTTGCAACGTTTTGTTGCGCATCAAAACGTTGCGCCGTGGACTTTACGCTTCATTTATCAAGCATTTCCAATTGCCGGAGCCTGTCTATTTACGAATAAAGCACTATGCACTGAAAGCGCACAATATATCCGGTTCATGTAGCATGAGTTATGCGGATAAACTGTATTTAAATGTAGGGCAGGGGTATCTTACCGGTTTCCAATCGTAAAGGTGGAAGGCGTCAGGAGGATTACCGCGCAGCATGAAATAATAACTTTTTCCTAAACAATCAAATTCATTGGATCTTCATAGCCTTCATCTTCCTGTATAGAGTGCTTCGGTCAATTCCAAGAAGTTTTGCTGCCTCAGACCTGTTCCATTTGACCTCTTCAAGGGTCCTGATAATTTCTTCAGCGCCCTTATCCTCTTTTTTTACAATTACCCCCTTCTCAAGGATTAAAGCCTTCTTAAGCTCTTCGGGCAGATCCTTCATGGTAATCGCATCAAAATCACAGATAATAAAGGCATGCTCAATGACATGCTGCAACTCCCTCACATTTCCGGGCCAGTTATGAGACAAAAAGAGCCTTTCCACCTCTTTGGAAACTCCGCGAACATCCTTTCCGAACTTGACGTTAAATTTATTAATAAAATGATCCGTTAGCAATTTAATGTCTGCAAGCCTGTCCCGTAGAGGCGGCATAGTTATCTCCACCACCTTAAGCCTGTAATAGAGATCCTCCCTGAATTGTCCCTTTGCAACGGTCTCCCGCAGGTCCTTATTGGTGGACGCGACGAGTCTCACGTCTATTTTAATTGTGCGCTCACCGCCTACCCTCTGAATTTCCGACTGTTCAAGGACCCTTAAAAGTTTGCCCTGCAATAGAAGGGGCATGTCGCCGATCTCATCTAAAACCATGGTGCCGCCGCTCGCAAGTTCAAACTTGCCTCTCTTCATTGCATGCGCCCCCGTAAAAGCCCCCCTTTCGTGACCGAAAATTTCACTTTCCATGAGGTTTTCCGGAATGGCAGCGCAGTTAATAAAAACAAGAGGCCCCTTGCCCCTCTTTCCGCTTCCATAATGGAGCGCCTCGGCAACGAGCTCTTTTCCCGTTCCGCTTTCGCCGCTGATCAGGACGGTGGTATCAACATCTGCCAGTGTCTCTATCATGGTGTATATCGACTGCATCCTTGCGCTTTCACCGATTATATTCCTGAAAGCGCGCCTCTCTTTAAGGTTCTGCTCAAGCTCGGCAATTCTCGTTTCGTCGGATATAACCATGACAGCCCCGGCAAAAAGGCCTTTTTCATATAGAAGAGGAGAAGTTGTAACACTTACCAGCTGGCCCCTGTTATGCCCTTTACCGCATTCAATCCTGTGCAGCTGGACAGACTTTCGCTCTTTTAATGTTTCTTCCAGCGCCTTAAGGCAGCTTCCCTTGCAGTCTGCTGCCACCTTGTTGTATTTTTTCCCTATATCACTTCTACCCAGGCCGCATATCCTGAATGAGGCTTCGTTGGCTTCAACAATATTCATATCCCTGTCTACCGTTACTATCCCCTCCCTGACGCTTTTAAATATGGCATCGAGGTTGAATCGATATTTTTCTTCCTTATCTAGCGCCTCTTTATATTTCAGCGCAACCCTGGCCGAATTAAGCAAGGTCTTCTGGTCGACAGGTTTGGAGAGGTAGTTAAAGGCCCCCAGGGCAACGGCTTTGGCCGCCGTTTCAATCTCTGGGAAGCCTGTAAGCACTATGACCGGGCAATTAAGCCCCCTGTCTTTTATCTTTTCAAGGAGGTCTATGCCGGTCTTGCCGCCAAGGATTATGTCTGTAATTATAAGATCAAAGCTGGAAGCTCCGAGCTTTTTCAGGGCATCGTCATAATTTGCAGCCCCTGAAATCTCATACCCCCCCTCCCGAAGGAACTCCCCGAAGGTAAACCTCAGTATCTCTTCATCGTCAACTATAAGAATGGATTTCATCAGCCTTCCTCTTTTATCGGCAGTTCAACGACGACATTTGTGTAGCTCCCTTCCTTGCTGTCTATCGACAGTTTTCCGCCATGATCGTTAACAATGCCGTGGCTAATGCTGAGCCCCAGTCCCGTACCCTCTTTATGAGGCTTTGTAGAGAAGAAGGGGTCAATAACTCTCTTCATTATGCCGGAACTTATGCCCGGCCCGTTATCATGAAAAGAGACCCTCACATAGCTCTTTTTATCAACATTCACAAGCGCTGCCTTGATCTTAAGGAACTTTTCTTCTTCCACGTCGGCAGGTCTCTCGTTCAGGGCGTAACGCGCATTGTTGATCAGGTTCAGAAATACCTGCTCTATCTGCTGATCATTACCCCTTACTTTAGGCAAGGTTGAAGGGAATTCGACATGCAAAGCTATGCCGTCCTTGCGAAGGTGAGCCTCCGTAAGGGCAAGAGAGTCCGACAGGACTTCATTGAGGTCAACGGGGACTAACCTTTCTCCCCTCTTGCGGGCAAAAGAGAGAAGCGCCTCCACTATCTTTGCTATGCGCCTGCCCTCTTTTATTATCATTTGCGCCAGTTCTTCAAGCTTTTTATCTCCACTGCACCTGTTAAGGACCAGCTGGGCGCAATTTATTATCCCGTTTATGGGGTTATTTATCTCATGGGCGACTCCTGCCGAAAGCTCGCCTATGGAGGCGAGATGCCCAGCCCTCATCGCCTCGGCCTGGAGAGAGACCATCTCCGTAACGTCAATTAAAAGTTCCAGCACATTTTCCACATTTCCATCTGCATCCAATATGGGAAAGGCCCTGATGTTGATCCTTTTTCCATCGTCTGAAGTCAGTTCGTCGGTCTCCTCTTTCCCGCTTTCAAAGCATCTTTTGACAGGCCACCTTTCAGCTTCATCGCAAAGCTGCTCTACAACGGTGCAATGTTTTCCTACGGCAGGCTTCTCTTCCAGGGAGAATATCGACGAGCTCCCTTCGTTGGCCCAGAGGACTTTCAACTCTTTGGAAAAAAGTATCAATGAGTCGGGGATGGCATTCAGAAGGATGTTGAACTGCTGGAAAAGTGTGCGATACTCATTCTCGCTTTGCCGTAAAGAGAGTTCAATCCTCTCCCTCCGGACAATCTCCTCTTTCAGGGAGAGGTTGGCAGCCGTCAACTCTTCCGTTCTCTCCTTCACCCTTGCTTCGAGCTTGTCATGGGCCTCTTTAAGCTCTTCCGCCACTCTCTTGCGGTCCGTAATATCCTCACATATACTGACAACGGCTATAGCCTCGCCCTGATCGTTACAAACCACATCGGAAAGAAGCTGAACGGGGAAAAGAGATCCGTCCTTCCTTACATTGATCGTTTCACGCCTGAAACTTGTAATGTTATTTAATTTTGATTTCCCCATTGGGTTCCACGTCTCTTTGGGAGCAAAGGTCCTGACGTCCCTTCCTGCCAGTTCATCAGGTCCATACTGGTGCATGGCCGCCTCGGCAGGATTGCAATAGACAATCTTTCCTTCAGTATCGGTAATAGTCAGGCCTATCTGCATGTTGTGTATCGCCTTTTCAAAATAGCTGAGCCTTTCATTGGAGTGCCTCAACTCTTCCGTAACTTCAAGGAGACTTTCCCTCTTTTCCTTGATCTTGTCGATTTCAGCTTTAAGTTTGAGGGCCGACCTTACCCTGGCAAGCAGTTCCACGCTGCTCAAAGGCTTGGTAAGATAATTATCAACACCTGCCTCAAAAGCGAGTTGCAGATAAGTGTTGTCCTTAAGCGCCGTAATCATTATGACCGGGATGTCCTTCAAACTTTCCACAGCCTTTATCTTCCTGCATGCCTCAATGCCGCTCATCCCCGGCATAACCATATCCATAAGGATGAGATCTATATTTTCAACAGGAGTGCCCTTCCCGGTGAGGCCAAGGAGATTGAAAGCCTCTTCGGCTGAGTCTGCCATAGCTATTTCGCTATACCCGACCGATTCCAGCATATCTGCCGTCACCCTTCTGTTAACGACAGAATCATCAACTATCAGTATTTTCATCCTGTCCTTAAATCCGTATTAAGTATTTCAGCATAAAAGCGATGTTGCCCCTCCAAAAAGAGTCTTCATCCTTGTCTACTATTTACCTGTAATTTTAGGAGGTTAGCACAGTTAGAAAGGGAATACAAAAAAATTAAAAGATGCTATAATACGGGAATAAGAAGATCAGCAAGATCAACAATCTTATTAAGGAATTTCCACCTATGTTATGGTTTGATATCTTCATGGCCTTTTCCGTCGGAATGCTTGGCAGCATCCACTGCATCGGCATGTGCGGTGGAATAGTTGCCGCCCTTTCCATGGGAGGAGACAAGGCATACTGGCTGGGCATCGCCTCTTACCACACGGGCCGTATTTTAAGCTATTCCGCCCTCGGACTTGCCGCAGGCCTGATCGGATCACTTATTACCGCCAGGACTGAGCTTTTGCAGATCCAGCTGATACTGTCTGTTTTTGCAGGCATATTTATGATTATATTTGCGCTCCAGATCGGAGGCGTCATCCCTGAAAGGTTTGCCGCTGTCTCTTTTATCAGGATACCGGCCTCCCTCCTGCAAAAGACGGCCAGGGGAAAGGTACCTCTTTTGTGGGGCCTGACAGGCCTTGCAAACGGCCTCCTCCCCTGCGGCATGGTCTACGCCGCGCTCGCACTTGCACTGAAGCAGGCCGACCCGCTAAAGGGCACGCTCATGATGACCGCTTTCGGGATGGGCACCGTCCCTGCCATGACGGTGCTGGCCTTGACAATAAGGCGTCTGGATCCGTTTCTAAAGGCGCGCTTCCTGAAACTGGCCGTCGCCACATTGGTACTGTTCGGCCTTTTTACAATAGGAAGGGGGTATATGCAGGGAGGGGGACACAGCCACAATATGCCGGGACATAATCACACTATGGATCACACTCCGGACCATACCACCGACGGCATGCAGCGCTAGGCTTATTTATCTGAATTGGATTTTTTTTCCTTCTCGCTCGTCTCTGCATCATCATCGTCCATGAGTATACGGTTTGCCGCGCCATCCATATCGTCAAACTGGCCCGTTTTAACGGCCCATATAAACACGCCAACCATTACAAGTCCCAGCAGTATCATGGCCGGTATAAGCCCGTAAATCACTTCCATAAGTTCCTTTTCTTTGTTTTCTGACCCTGTTTCCTCCCCCTTTGAAGGGTGAGAATATTGAATATATATACCCTCTAATTCTTTTTCAGCGCAGTCCTGATCCTAGCCGCATTACCTATAACCAGCAGCGAGCTTACAGGCATAGCTATGGCCGCAAATATGGGCGTAACAAGGGCCATCATAGCCATAGGGACAAGGATCACATTATACATGAGTGATATAGCGATATTCTGCCTTATTGTCCTTATCGTTCTTTTTGAAAGTTCGGTGGCGGTGATGAGGTTATGAAGGCTGCCGCCCATAAGCACTATATCGGCGCTTTCTATGGAGACGTCCGTGCCAGAACCAACGGCTATCCCAACGTCGGCCGTTACAAGGGCGGGGGCGTCGTTTATTCCATCGCCAACCATAGCGACCCTCCTGCCCTTCTTTTTCAAACCGGCAACAAGGCTTCCTTTATCGCCGGGAAGGACCTCTGCAAGCACCTCCATCCCGCCTGCCTCGGCAGCTACAGCCTCGGCAACAGCTTTCCTATCACCGCTTAAAAGCGTTAGCCCCACCCCTTTTTTCCTGAGCGATGCCATGACCCCGGCCGCCTCTTCCCTGAGCCTGTCGGAAAGGGTGATCATTCCGGCAAGACTTCCTCCAATGGCACAATAGACCTCTGTTGCCGCAACTGAATTTGAATGATAATCTTTAAGGGCTTCCATGTTGATATTCATTGTTTCAAGCCAGCCATAGGTCCCTGCCGCAACCTCCACTCCATCAATTCGCCCTTTTATACCGCAACCGGGTATGTTGACAAAATCTTCAACCGATAGGGAGCTAAAATCCACTCCCTTTTCCTTCGCATACCTTACTATACCCTCGCCTATGGGATGGCTTGACCTCCTCTCCAGTGCCGCCATATTAGAAAGGAGGCCGGGCATTGCCTCATCTCCTGCCCTCCCCTCCAAGGCGGTAACATCGCCTACTTCCATTTTGCCTTTCGTAATGGTCCCGGTCTTGTCGAATACAAAATGGTCCACCCCTGCAAGGCGCTCAAGGGCTCCACCGTCCTTAACAAGCACCCCCTTGGTGGAACCAAAACCTGTCGCCACGGCTATCGCCATGGGCGTTGCAAGACCGAGGGCGCAGGGGCAGGTAATGATAAGGACGGACGTTGCCGCAAGAAGCGCCTTATCCGTTGATTCTGTCTGCCATATAAAAAAAGTAATGCCCGCCAAAAGAAGCGTTGCCAGGACGAACCAGGGCACAACGGAGTCGGCAATCCTTTGTATGGGAGCCCTTGAACTTTGGGCCTCTTCCACCATGTTTATTATTTTGGAAAGGGCCGTATCCCTGCCTGTAGCGCTCACCCTGACAAGGATCGCTCCATCGTTATTTATAGTGCCTCCTGCGACGGAGTCTCCCGGATTTTTAAGTGCGGGCATCGACTCGCCGGTAAGCATCGATTCGTCTATAGAGCTTGCCCCCTCTACCACCTCGCCGTCAACGGGGACCCTTTCTCCCGGCCTTATTATAACGAGATCTCCTTTTACAATAGACCGAAGTGGGACAAGAGATTCATCACTTCCCCTCTTGACTGTTGCCACCCTGGGCTGGAGCTCAAAGAGGCGCTCTGTTGCAGCGGTGGCATCGCGCCTCGATATCGACTCGATATAACGACCCACAAGTATTACGAAGATAAAAGTGACTACCGTGTCATAATAAACATCACCCGGACCGGTCAGCTTCAAGGTGACAAGGAGTGAATAAAGGTAGGTCGCCATTGCCCCTATGGCGATGGGAAGGTCCATAGTGAGATGAAACCTGCGAAGCCCGGCCCATGCGCCCTTTAAAAAAGGATAGCCCGAATAAAAAAGCGTAGGAGTCGCTATGGAAAAACCGACCCAGTGAAAAAAACTCCTGTATTTGCCTTCATCCGCGCCTGAATAGAGAGAGACTGAAATCCATAAGAGGTTCATCATGGCAAAGCCGGCAAAGGCCATCTTAAGTAGCAGGTCCTTGCGCTCTGCCTTTAGCGCCCCTCTTGCAAGGTCCAGTGTATAGGGCACAGCCTTATACCCGACAGATGCTACGCCTTTCATTATATCTGAAAGAAGGACCTGGCGGTTGTCCCAGCTCAGCTTAAGACGCCTTGCCGTGAGATTAACGCTAGCAGACACAACTCCTTTTGTCCGTGCAAGGGAGTTCTCTATTAGCCATACACAGGCGGCGCAGTGTATGCCTTCGACAAGGAGGTTTATTTCCCGAACAGGGCCAAGCTCAGGCACGAAGTCACTTTGCACCTCATCTATATCGTAATGGAGGAGATCAGCATGGAATGCATCTGAAGGGGCGCCTGTAAGGTCGCCGGAGAGATCCTCGGGAGGAGACAATTGTATCCCTTCGGGAGTGCGCCTGTAAAAACCTTCAAGGCCGGCATCAAAAATAGTCTTGCATACAGACATGCAGCCTCTACAGCAAAAGCGCCTCTTCTCTCCCTTTATCTCAAGCTCATATTCAAGGCCCGAAGGGAGAGGAAGTGCGCAATGGAAGCATTGATCCATGATCGATTAAAGACCTGTTTTTTTGCTTATAAATACCCTTTTTGTTATTTCAAACTGATCGTCAGCTTTGACGACATTAACTATGAGGTCCCATACTCCGGGGAGGGGAAATAAAAGATCTCCCCCATATTCTCCTTCAGCCTTAAGGATCATTTGAGCCGAAAAGTCTGCCGCTGCATCTGAAGGTCTAAATGCAAAAACTTCAACCTTATCTACCGATAGGGGAGACTTTGACCTATCGATAATGGTCAGTCCAAAGCCGGTTTTTTCTGCAACCTCTATCTTTTCGGGGCTGGATAAATGGGCATCCCAACCCAGCGCTTTTTGAGCAGCCATCTTTTCAAGAGATTTATTATAGTTCTTTCCCTTTTCATAATAGTCGTCCACAACAAGGCCGGGAGATGTCTTGAAGGCCACAGTTATCATAATTATATTGACCGTAACGATGATTGCCATCATTGCTATCAAACCTCTAATCCAGGGGCTTTTAAGGGCCGACTCCTTTTCAGGCCACTGGCTGCCCGGCAATATATTTTCCTCAAGTTCCATTTTATTCTCCTCTTTCAATAGTTGGGAAATATCAAGGTTTGGGGCCCATGAACATGCTTTCATACTCGCTTGTCATAGTCTCATCATCAAGATCCGAGACCTTGAATTTAACAGGCAGAATTTCCCTGTCCAGCTTATCTCTCTTTATTCTTAAAAATAGAGGGATCCCCTTGACCCTGCTCAAGGGGACCTTAACCCTGTCTTCGGCTCCCACAAGGATCATCTCATCGCCTCCCTCCACTTCAATCTTCAGATTCAGTTCATGGTCTGAAGTATTGACTATCTTCATAATATATTTATTCTGGATTGAGCCATCGCTGAGTTTCACAAAAATTGGCTGCCTTTCATGGAGGAGATTAATGCTGAGGCCTCCCAGATTCATAAAACCGTATATTATACCGCTGAGTGCCAGTAGCAATATGAGCGAATATATAACCACGCGCGGTCTTTTAAATAGAGGAGGAAGAGCCCGCCCCTCCATTTCATCCATCGATGCGTACCTGATCAGACCAAATGGTCTGGATATCTTCAGCATAACAGAGTCACAGGCGTCTATACAGAGACCGCAGGTTATACACCCTTCCTGCTGCCCGTTTCGTATGTCTATCCCGGTGGGACAGACGGCATGGCAAAGGTTGCAATCTATACAGTCGCCCTGCCCTTCAGCCTGCCTTCCTTTATGAAGTCTGGCTCTAGGCTCACCCCTCTTTTCATCATAAGTCGGAAGTATCGTATCTGAGTCATACATGACGCCCTGTATCCTTGCATAGGGACAGAGCCAGAAACAGACCTGCTCTCTTAAAAAACCGGCAAAGAGGTAGGAGCACAGTACAAAGAAGAGCAGCGTCCACCATGCGGCGGCGGGTGCCGACAGAGTCAGAAATCCCTTCCACAGCCAGAAGGCGTCTGCAAAATAGGCCGCAAAGGTAATCCCCGTTAAGACGCCTACGGCTATCCAAAGAAAATGCTTTGTAAGCTTTATAGCTATTTTATGGAGAGACAAGGGCGCCTTATCCAGCTTTTGCCTCTTGGCAGGGCTACCCTCAAGCCAGGTCTCGATGAGCGTAAAGATATCTGTCCAAACGGTCTGAAAACAGAAGTATCCGCAAAAGACCCTGCCTGCAACGGCAGTTGTGGCAAAGAGAAGGAGCGCCAGAAAAAGGAGCAAGAGGGAAAGCATCCATACATCCTGCGGCCATATGGTAAGTGAAAAAATGTGGAATTTTCTTGCAGGGATGTCAAAAAGCACAGCCTGCCTGCCGTCCCACCTTAAGTAGGGCCCGAAAAAGAAGAAGAGATAAAGCGCAGCCGTCATCCATTTATAGTTACGAAAGCGGCCCTTCATCCTCACGGCATGGATCTTTTCGTCACCCGGATTTACGTGCCAGTAATGTTCCTGAATCTCTTCGCCTGACTCATTATTGCTCAAAGTGGATACCTGCCTGGATTAGAGATAATAATCAATATTTTTTCACCGCAAAGGCGCAATAGAAAACCTTTACTTCGTTTACAAAAACATTTAATACAACCACAAAGTCACAAAGATTACAAAGGTTTTACATGTTATCTTAAGGCTGTTGATATCATCCTTTTGTCTTTGTGGTCAGCTAAAGACAACAATTTCAACTTAAACATCAGTGAGCCGAAGGTGTTAATAAGATGAATATATCCTGTAAAGGATTCAATTTTCAAAAAAAAAACCGGGACTGATCTATGCGGAATAAAAATCGCAACGAGGTCCCGGCCTTAAATCATTTAATAAAAATCAACTATTTGCCGCCGCCGAACTGATGGACCAAAACAGCCAGTTTCTTTACCTGGGTCTCGTCAAGCTTCTCTCCGAATGCAGGCATTAGCGCCTTACGCGTGGCTCCATCTTCAGGGTCATTTACTCCATGACTTACGGTCTGTAGTATGCCTTCCTTTGTGCCAGAAAAACGCCAGATAGCATCGGTAAGGTTAGGGCCGCCCATTTCAGGAACGCCTTTCGCATCTTCACCATGACAAAGTGCGCAGGTCGCCTCGCTTCTGGTCTCGCCCATAAATACGGCCCTTCCAGCTGCATGAACAGCTCCCTTGGAAAGCCCGGCAACATAGTCAACTACGTCTCTCAGTTCTTGCGGGTCCAAAAGAGGGGCGTGGGCGGGCATCATCCCCTCACGTCCGTCAGTGATGGTTTCTATAATGGAATCTGTCGTTCCGCCATAGATCCAGTCGTCGTCAGCCAGGACTGGAAAGCCGGGGCCACCCTGGCCGCCGACGCCGTGACAGGGCGCGCACTTATCACCAAAAATAGCCTTTGCCGACCCTTGGGCAAAGCCCAGCAGTTCACTGTCTTTCAGGATATCTTCGGCAGACATCTCCTTTAGCTTGTCATCAAAGGGCTTTCGCTTAGCCTCTATCTCGGCCACACGGGCATCTAATCTCTTCACCTGTGTCCAGCCTAAAACCCCCTTTGTTGCCCCTTCTATAAGAGGAATCCCAGGAAACAGAATGAGATATATAACTACGGAAATCCAGCTTATATGCAAACCGATCATCCACCAGCGTGGCGGCGGGTTATCTAATTCCTTTATTTCATCCCACTCGTGGCCTGTATCCTTTGCCGCATATGGATCATGCTTTTCAGTCATTTTAATTACCCTCCTTTTCTGAAGAATCTTCATTCATTATGATAAAACGGTGGGCCTCAAGCCTTTCCCGATTTCCCTTCTTAAAAACATAGAGGTAAGCGCCTGCCATCAACAAAAAAATAATTACCGTCACAGACGTTCCTATCCAGTCGTTAAGGGTCATCTCAGACCAGTTTGTTGAAAAAAAACTATTCACGGTAAGACCTCCCTTCCTTGAACTCGATCATTGTGCCAAGAACCTGTAGATAGGCAACAAGCGCGTCCATTTCAGTCTTTCCTTCAACGGCCGCCGCAGCTCCCTCTATATCGGCCTCTGTATATGGAACGCCGACGATCTTCATCGCCTTCAGACGCTTCGGCATACCGGCCGGGTCAACGTTGGCCTTCTCAAGCCAGGGGTATCTCGGCATAACAGATTCCGGAACAACTGACCGCGGATCGAGAAGATGGGCGATGTGCCATTCGTTGGAATATTTTTCTCCAACCCTTGCAAGGTCCGGCCCTGTTCTCTTTGATCCCCACTGGAAGGGGTGATCATATTTGGACTCGACTGCGAGAGAGAAGTGACCATAACGCTCCTTTTCGTCACGGAAGGGCCTGATCATCTGCGAATGGCAGTTATAGCACCCTTCCCTGAGGTAGATATCCCTACCGGCCAGTTCAAGAGCGGTATAGGGCCTAACGCCTGCCACCTCTTCAAACTGTTCGGCTGTCTCTACAACATTCTTGAGGTAAAAGAGGGGGACTATTTCCACTATCCCTCCTATAGAAACGAGAAAGGCGACGACGAGCAAAAAGGCGCCTACATTTTTTTCAAGCTTTTGCTGCAAACCTGATTCAGACATCTTTTGTGCCCTCCTTATACGCTTTGGGCGGTCGATGGAGCCGCCTTCGATTTAGTGATAGTCATGATCACGTTATAGAGCATGACGATTGCTCCGACAAGAACGAAAAGCCCGCCCACTGTTCTCATGGCATAGTATGGATGCATTGCATCTACCGATTCGGCGAAAGAATAAACGAGGTTGCCGTAATCATCGTAGGCACGCCACATGAGGGCCTGCATAATACCTGAAACCCACATGGCGCATATGTAAATGACTATACCTATCGTATGGAGCCAGAAGTGGAGATTAACGAGCTTCTCCGAGAATATCTCCGTCTTCCAGAGGCGCGAAACCATGTGATAGATCGCTCCAGCCGATACCATAACGACCCAGCCTAGAGCGCCTGAATGGACATGGCCAATAGTCCAGTCGGTATAATGGGAAAGCCCGTTTACCGAACGCAGTGACATGAGAGGCCCTTCAAAGGTAGACATTGCGTAGAATGCCAGTGATACGATGAGGAACCTCAGCACATAATCTGTACGAAGCTTTTCCCAGGCCCCGCTTAGCGTCATCATTCCGTTAACGGCCCCACCCCATGACGGGATAATCATGGCCATGGAGATGATAGCGCCGAGAGATCCGGTCCAGTCGGGAAGCGCCGTATATTGAAGATGATGTGCCCCCAGCCATACATAACCGAATGTAAGTGCCCAGAAGTGAATAACTGAAAGCCTGTAGGAATAGATAGGTCTGTTTGCCTGCTTTGGAATAAAGTAATACATGATTCCAAGGAAGCCCGCCGTCAGGAAGAAACCGACTGCGTTATGACCATACCACCATTGGATCATTGCGTCATGAACTCCAGAAAATATGGAGTAGGATTTAAACAGCCCCACAGGGATGACGAGAGAGTTGACCACATGGAGGTAGGTTATCATGACCATCATGGCCATAAAAAACCAGTTCGCCACATATATATGGGGCTCTTTCCTCTTTACGATGGTCATAACATAGTTGACCGTAAAGGCGACCCAGACGACGGCGATGAGGATATCTATCGGCCATTCAAGCTCGGCATACTCCTTGCCCTGAGTTATGCCCAGCGGCAGAGTAACAACTGCGCTGACGATAATCAGGTTCCAGCCGATAAAGGTGAACCAGGCGACCTTGTTGCTCCAGAGCCTGACGGAACAGGTCCGTTGCACTATGTAGTAGGCGGAGGCAAAAAGCGTGCACCCCCCGAAGGCGAAGATGACGGCATTGGTATGGAGAGGCCTTAGCCTTCCGAATGTTATGTATGGGATATCCATATTAATGGCAGGCCATGTGAGCTCCGCCGCAAGAATAACCCCGACGAGCGCGCCTACCACCAGGTAGATAACGGCTGCGACGGAAAACCACCGGACCACGCCAAGATCATACTTTTCTATTGTTTGTGAATCGTTCATATATACCCCCTCCATTCTTTCTAAATTTTAATTTAAGATCTAATTAATATTTTTATACTTTCCCCCGGCATGTTGCCGCCCTCCCCAAGAAAGGACCCAAAGAAGAGATGCTCGACAATGTTGCCCTTATTAGTCCTCTTTAGTGACAAAAAAAAGTCTTATTTAATTTCTAGCAGATATTAAAAAGAAGTCAAGGAGACCCTCTTTTAAGATTATTCAGCTGTCTTTCTGCCATATCGGCCGCAGAATAATTGTCAAGGACCTTGACAAGCGCCTCCTGCGCCTCCCGCCAGACGGGGTGGGCCCCGCAAAAGACGTCCCTTTCACACTCTCCCTGCCTCGCCAGGCACCTGTTGAGAATTATGGGACCTTCGACTGCCTCGACGATGTTCCTGATAGTAATATCGTCAGCCCTTTCCATCAGTGAAAACCCGCCCGTCTTCCCCCTGTGCGCCCTTACAATGCCTGCCCTGGAAAGGGCCTGCATAACCTTTGCAAGAAAGGACTGTGGTATGGACTGTTTTTCAGCTATTTCGGAGATTGTGGCAAGCTCGCCCTCCTCCTTTGTGGCAAGGTGAATGACCGCCCTCACCGCGTAATCTGCCAACCTGGTCAATTTCACACATTAGCTCCCGCTTGAATCAAAATATTCCTGCAAATCTTAAACCGGATAATGAATACCAATATTATCCTGATTGAAATCTATATGCAAGACAAAAGCGCATATGAGGATATTATTTTCCACTTATCCGGATCAGATAAAAAAAGGGGGAAGCAGCCTGGAGGAGGCTGCTCCCCAATCAAAGGAAGAAAAGTGAACTTACATCCACCGGTAAAAAATCAGTTCATATAAGACCATTGAGCGCCTAGAACCTGGCTATGAATTCAAGCGTCGTCTGCACTCCATCGCCCGCTGCAAGCCCCGTAAGAGAGGAAGTTCCATCGGCATCGTCCGTATTGCGATGCTCAAGCAGAATATCGAGGCTCTCATCAAGGGCATAGTTGACGGCAAGGGTAGTGCTGGTCGTATCGTCGGGGGCTGCGAGAGTGCCGCCGCCCAGCAGATTGAGGTCGGCGTATTTTACTACATCGTACCTTGCCGCAAGAGAAAGATTTTTCAAAACGGAGTAACTGGCCGTCAGGCCGTAGGAGGCGTCGATCACTTCTGCGCCTTTCAGGTATTCAATGCCCAAATACAGGTTGGGCACAGCAGTTACGGTGAGGTTTACATCGAGAGCAGTCTCTGCACCGAGGTAAAAGTTGTCGGCGGCAATGGCCCCACCCTTGTATGTTCCTGCCTTGTTTGCAAGCCCTGAATCAGCCTGGTCGGCTGCGGTTACATAGCCCACCTCAAGGTCAACCCCTCTGGTTACATTGAGTGCATAATCTCCTCCATCGTTTCCACCAAATCTCCTGAAGTGTTTCCAGTTAGTCT
>JAVVFD010000169.1:0-4779 GCA_032250935.1 bacterium | reverse complement strand
GCAGCTGGCTAAAAAAAGAAGCGCAGCGCTCAAAAACAGCTTAAACAGATGACGCCTTCCAACACACGACTTACCCGCAAGGGAACTAAACGCGCTCATGACGAGACCTTTATTATGTTTATATTTTCCTTTGCTATTTGCCGACAACGATATTCACCAGTTTTTTCGGAACCAATATGACCTTTTTTATCTCAAACCCTTCGGTATGCTTCTTCACCTTACTATCTTCAAGCGCCGCTTCCTTGATTTCATCATCCTTCGATGATGCAGGAAGGGTCAGCGTTCCCCTCATCTTGCCGTTTACCTGCACCGCTATGGTCAATTCGTCTTCCACGCAGGCATCGGGATCAAAGCCCGGCCAGGCCGCATCGGAGACCATCCCCTTCCTGCCGAGGAGTGTCCAGAGCTCTTCCGTCATATGCGGCACAAACGGGGTCAGCAGGAGGACTACCGTCTCAACGGCCTCCCTCATGACCCCGGCATCCTTTTCACCTTTCGCATCGAACTGGCATATGGCGTTGACCAGCTCCATGACCGCGCTTATGGCGGTGTTGAGGTGAAACCTGGTCCCCACGTCTTCCGTCACCTTCTTGATTGTCTGATGTGTCTTGCGCCTCAGCCCCTTTGCGTCAGAGCCCAGCTCTCCCGTGGTGTAAGGCTTAGCCTTCCCTATCTGGTCCAGCCTGTCAAAGACCATGCGCCAGACCCTGCCGAGGAAGCGGTACGCGCCCTCGACGCCGGCCTCGTTCCATTCAAGGTCCTTCTCGGGCGGCGCTGCAAAGAGGGAAAAGAGCCTTGCCGTATCGGCCCCGTACTTGCTTATGAGGTGGTCAGGATCGACAACATTCTTCTTCGACTTGGACATCTTCTCCGTTCGTCCAACTATCACCTTGCTGCCGCAGTCAGCGCACCGGCCTTCCTCAACCTCCTCAGGCGCAAGCCATCCATGCTCGGGGCAGCGGTTTGATTCCATGCAGACCATCCCCTGGGTGAGAAGGTTCTTGAACGGCTCGTCGCCTGAGACCATCCCCATATCCCTTAAGACCTTATGGAAAAAGCGGGAATAAAGGAGGTGCATGACGGCATGCTCCACGCCGCCTATGTACTGGTCCACGGGGAGCCAGTAATCTGTCTTCGCCTTGTCTACGGGGGCCGTCGCATGCCTCGGCGATGCGTACCTCGCGTAGTACCAGGACGACTCGACAAAGGTATCCATGGTGTCCGTCTCGCGCCTTGCATCGCCTCCGCATTCAGGGCACTTAGTATTAACAAAGGACTCAATCGCAGCAAGCGGAGATATAGCCTTTGCATCAAAGTCGATGTTCTCCGGCAGGGCCACGGGAAGCTGGTCTTCCGGCACGGGGACCGCGCCGCAGCTATCGCAGTTTATAATGGGGACGGGCGTTCCCCAATAGCGCTGCCTCGATATGCCCCAGTCCCTGAGCCTGTAGTTTACCGTCCCCTTCCCAGCCTTCTTCTCTTCAAGGTGCGCCGTTATGACTCCCTTTGCATCACCGCTCCCCATGCCGTCGAAGCTGCCTGAATTCACCATGAGGCCTGCCTGAGTAAATGCCTCTTCCATCGATTCGGCGTCGAGCCTTTCTCCTTCCGGCTGGATTACAACCTTGACGGGGATATCGTACTTCCTTGCAAACTCGAAATCGCGCTGATCGTGGGCAGGAACCGCCATAACGGCGCCTGTCCCGTAATCCATGAGGACGAAGTTGGCCATATAGACGGGGACCCTGTCGCCGTTTACCGGGTTGATTACATAGCCTCCCGTAAAGACCCCTTCCTTCTCCTTTGTGTCATCGGCCCTTGCGATCTTGTCAATCCCCTTCATTCTTTCGACAAAATCGTTTACTGCGCCCTCCCGTCCTGTCCCGCTGGAGAGCTGCTTCACCATAGGATGTTCAGGGGCAAGCGACATGAATGTAACGCCATAGAGCGTGTCGGGCCTCGTGGTGAAGACCTTTATCACTTCGTCGGAACCCTCTAAGGTGAACTCTACCTCGGCGCCCAGACTTTTGCCTATCCAGTTCCTCTGCATGGCCAGCACCTTTTCGGGCCAGCCCGGCAGTTTGTCTGTAAATTCGAGCAGCTCCTCGGCATAGTCGGTGATCTTGAAGAACCACTGGTCAAGCGATTTATCCACCACCTTTTCATCACAGCGCCAGCACTCTCCTTCAGCCGACACCTGCTCGTTGGCCAGAACGGTCTGGCAGTTTTCACACCAGTTGACGGAGGAGGTCTTCTTGTATACAAGCCCCCTCTCGAACATCCTCGTGAAGATAAGCTGTTCCCAGCGGTAGTATGCGGGGTGACAGGTGGCTATCTCCCTGGACCAGTCGTAGGAAAAGCCCATCTTCTTAAGCTGCGTCCGCATATAGTCCATATTTTCATATGTCCACTTTGCGGGGTGCGACCTGTTCTGTATGGCCGCATTTTCGGCAGGCAGGCCGAAGGCATCCCACCCCATTGGATGAAGCACATTAAAGCCCTGCATCCTCTTGAAACGGGCCACCACGTCGCCGATGGAATAGTTCCTCACATGCCCCATATGTATCTTGCCCGAGGGATAGGGAAACATCTCAAGCATGAAATACTTCTCTTTATCAGGGTCTTCACTTACCTCGAAAGTACCCTCCCTGGCCCAGGTCTCCTGCCACTTTTCCTCTATCTTTAAAGCGTCATAACGCTCTTCCATCTTTGTTCCTCCAGACTCATAAAATTAGGGTAAATAGTACTTATATTGAGGGGTTTTGTCAATGAGAAGGGAGGACCCAAATCCACCATCAAAAAACAAAAGAAGCTCGTTGATCCCGGCAGGGCTGGGGAGATAGAATAAGTTTGAGAACAAAAAACTATCATCAACGAGGTGAAACGATTATGTCACAGGGAGCGCTTTCATTCAACTATGAAGGAGAAAAAAGTAAATCAGGGATAACGGCGCTAGGGGGCCTGCCGATATATATGGATATGGCGCATGTTATGGGTCTAAATCGGTCTGTATCGGATCATATAGAGGTTCGCAATAATAGTCAGGGATGGACGGATGCTCAGATAGTAAGCGCACTGATAATGCTCAAGCCTATTTCGTTATACCTGACCGGCGGCTTACCTCAGCCATGAAGAGTAAAGGGAACGGTTGTCTTTACTCTTCTACGTAACCTCTATAACAAAAACAGGAAAAGGGGACGATTTATTTAATCCGAGAGTTCGAGAGTGAAGCTCTCCGCCTACAAGGCGGGGCATCTTAAAAAGCAAGTATAAGGGGACATCCTGCAACATCTCCTGTAAAAACAAAACTTGACATGCCTAACCTAAGGCCATACTATTAATACATAACACAAAGCCATACTGCAGGAGGACACAATGAAAACCACCGTCGTTCTGGATGATCAACTGCTGAAAGATGCAATTGAAGCCATTCATGCAAAGAGCAAGAAAGAGGCCATAGAAGCCGGACTCAGGGAGCTTGTTATGAAGAAAAACAGGTCTGCCCTGATATCCGAACTAGGAAGCTATGATCTTGATATCAGCCTTGAAGAACTGGAGGAGATGAGAGGTGAAGACTAAGCTTTTTCTCATTGATACATCTGTCTGGATTACCGTACTTAAGAAAAACCCGCCGGACATCATGAGAGATAGGATCGAACATCTCTTATTGGAAAACGTTGTGGCCATCACACCTGTTATAAAGGTTGAACTTCTCGGAGGGACAAGAAACGAACTTGAGTTTCAGCGCCTTCAGAAAAGGCTTGAATCGCTTATTCTGTTTGACATTAACGCGGAACTATGGGATAAAACGGCGAGACTTGCCTATGATCTCAGGCGCAAAGGCGTCACTATTCCCCATACCGATACCATCATTGCATCTGTAGCGTTGCAATATAACGCGACTTTACTGCATCTTGACAAGCACTACGACATTATCGCCGGGCAAACTTCATTAAAAGCAGAAAAGCTGCTGGAGTGATTCTCCCACCCTACAAAGCAAGGGCTAAAAAGAGAAAAAGGGGAGATATATTTTAACCCGAGAGCAAAGTAATTAGTGGTCATTGTACGTCAGCAGAGTGAATCAGCTTAATATGGCGGAAACGTTGAAGAGAGCCACATGTCTAGGCTTGGCTGGGATTTTAAGGGGGTGTTGTTACTTCTTAGACTTTGGATAAAAGCGGATTAACCTCAAAAGGTCGCTGTTGTTTGTTCTCTTTCTCCCCCTGAATGCCAAATTGCAAGTCTGTCCCTTTCCATTTTTGCTCGTCAAAAAACAAGTCGTGAGTTTTGCTGAACGCGGGCTTATATAGCTCGCTTATTTGCTATTAACCAGTTCATTAGCCAGCATCTCTGCCTGTTTGAGTACAGTCTCTGTCGCTAATTTTTGCATATCTGGAGGATAACCATATTGGCGCAATGTTCTTTTGACAATAATTTTTAGTTTTGCCTTAACACTTTCCTTGATGGTCCAATCTACTGAGGCATTCGCCTTTACCTTTTCAAACAGCACAATTGCAAGCTCACGCAACTTGTCCTGCTGCATCAACTCTCGTGCGCTTTCATTATTTGCGACGGCGGTGTAAAACGCATACTCAAAATCACTCATCCCAAGATCTTCAGCTTGTTTATCCGACTTTACGATTTCCCTGCTGATATTAATCAGCTCTTCCATGACCTCCGCTGCGGTCAGTACCTTAGCGTGATGCGTAATCTCCTGAAAGTTTCCAGTAAATCTCCTCGGTTGTTTCCAGCTAATCTCTTTTATCGTTTCCAGTAAAT
>JAVVFD010000168.1:0-4788 GCA_032250935.1 bacterium | reverse complement strand
CTTGCGGGGGCTTGGGGCAATCCGCGGGCGCGCTCTGGCCGTCAAAGACGATCTCGCCGCAGCGGTTGATCTGGTAGTTGTAAATAAACATAAACTTTATCTTCAAAATATCGTTGTCCTAGAGCAGCCCCTTCTCCATCTGTATCTCCGCCTCCGACTTCCGTCTATAGGAAGGCGTAAATGCGGCAATATCCAGCCCGCCATCTACCTTATACCTCTTCAGCCCTAAGGCTGCAACATTAGAGGCCCTTACATACCAGGCGGCCCTGGGCGCGAAAACCGCAATGTCCCCAAGCCTGTCCTTAATCATTTGCCCGTATTTAACAAGTCCTTCTCCTGCAAATATTGTCTTTGTCTCAATTTTGCTTATTGCATCTTCAAGGCTGGCCGCCCTGTCTTCACCCAGTCTTTTGATTATGCCCTCTTCCCACCTAAACATAGCGCTGTATATTTCTCCTCTCCTGGCATCAAAAAGAGGCATTATCGGCAATGATGAAAAAGGGAAGTTACATGCCAGCGCCTCAAGGGTAGAGACCCCTGCAACAGGCTTATCCAGGGCAAGGGCAAACCCCTTGACCGTGCTTGCCCCTATCCTGACGCCGGTGAACGAACCGGGGCCGAGAGTGAGTGCAAGAAGATCCAGGTCTTTTATATCAAGCTGAGTCTTTTCAAGCATCTCCTTAAAAGATGGAATCAGTGTTTCAGAATGAGTCCTGCCCACATTAAGTACAGATTCAACCAGAATATCTTCGTCGTCAGTAATGGCGATACTGCCCGTATCAGTAGATGTGTCAATAGCCAATATCTTCAATCTATTCACCTGTTTAATCTAACAAAATAGACATTTTATCACAGAGCGCATCAATTGCATATAAACAATAAAATACAAAAAAATCTCTTCAATTGCCATAGGGCACACCAGGTGATAAACTCGTTAAAAAGGGCTACTTTAAGGATATCTCATGGATATAAGTTTACTCGATATTGCAGTGAGCACCGGTGTCGCTAAAACAGGAATGACAATCGGTCAAGTCTTCAAAGAATGCGTCATGCATAATGTGCCCGGCATCCCATACTGCGATAAAAACAACAGAGTTGTCGGCAGAATCTCCATCCGTCACACTTTGAAAATCTCATCCACTCCAGGCTATTTGGTTGGAGCCGCGCACCTGCTGGGAGACGATATATGGCACCTGTCCACATCAAAGATAGATGCCCGAAGCCTGCTGGATATGCCGGTAGAAAAATTTGTGCTAGAGAACATCGCAACCGTTACATCTGTATCCCCCATCGTTAAGGCACTGGCCATTATGGAGAAGTACAACACGGGGTATGTATTCCTCGTAGACGCAGGTATTTACAAAGGGATCGTGACCCGCATGGGCGTCGCAAAACTCATGCTCAAAGCGGAAGAGCTCTAAACCATGGAACCTGCTGCAAGCTCTTTATCCCCTGACATGATTATTGCCGCGCTCATCCTGGCTATATCCTATATACTCATATTCAGCGAAGTAATACACCGCACAAGCGTTGCCATCATAGCGTCAATCGTTATGATTATCGTCGGAATGCTCTCAGGTTTTTATTCTCAGGAAGCAGCTATGGCTGCCATTGACGTCAATACGCTGCTCCTTCTAATGGGAATGATGATGGTAGTAGCCATGCTGCGCCCTACAGGCGGCTTCGAATATGTCGCCATAAGGATGGCCAGGATGGCCCGAGGCGATGGCCGACTGCTCCTGGTTTATCTATCTCTTGTCGTCAGCCTTATCAGCATGGTGCTGGACAATGTCACCACTATAATCATATTTGCCCCTCTAACCGTACTCATAACCAGGATGCTGCACCTTAACCCTATGCCTTACCTCGTTGCAGAGGCGATGCTTTCCAACATAGGAGGCGTCGCTACTCTGGTCGGCGACCCTCCCAATATCATGATAGGAAGCGCCGGCGGTATAAGCTTCAACTCTTTTCTTCTGCACATGATCGGCCCTGTTTTGATTTCATGGTTATGCACAACCGCTATGTTGCTATTTTTCTTCCGCGACCATCTAAAAATTAAGGTCAGCGGATCTGTAGATCTTGATGAAAGCCGCGCAATAAAAAATTATCCCGCCCTGTGGAAGGCGCTGGCATCCCTTGCCCTGGTTATCATCCTGTTTTTTATCCACCACCACCTTGATCTCTATCCATCCTTTGTCTCTTTCATCGGACTGGCGATGGCGATGGCCTTGCTCAGGCCAAGACCGGAAGATCTCTTTGGAGAGGTAAATTGGTCCGTTCTTTTTTTCTTTGCCGGGCTTTTCGTTATTGTCGGCGGAGTCAAGGCATCAGGACTGCTTGATCTTGCCGGGCACCAACTGGCAGTGATGGCAAAAGAACCTGACATGATACTCCTGACGGCAATTTCGCTCATATGGGTCTCGGCGCTGCTCAGCGCGGTATTTGACAATATCCCCTTTACCGTTACAATGATCCCCGTCATACTGGGGTTGGAGGGGCAAGGCGTAAACATAACTCCACTGTGGTGGGCGCTCGCCCTTGGAGTAGGAGTGGGAGGAAACGGTACTCATATCGGCGCAACGGCAAACATCATAGCCGTTACAGAACTGGAAAACTGCGGATTGTCTGGCGCAAAAATATCGCCAACTCAGTGGATGAGGTTCGGCCTGCCAACAATGTTTTTCAGCCTCATCGCAGCGAGTCTGTTTTATGCCGTTTTTTTCAATTTCTTCCTTTAGAAATCAACTGCCGCAAACAGCTGCAATGCATACCTTCTCTAATCTTTTGACATTTTATCAAGCTTAACCTAAGATAGATTTCCATCAAAAACATTTTTTAAATCCCAAAAGGTGCTTATAAGATTATGTATTCTCCCTCAGCAGAAAATTTTTTAAAACTGAGTTCAAAAGGCAACCTCATCCCCGTTTATAGAGAGATACTTGCCGACATGGAAACCCCCGTCTCAGCCTACAGGAAGATTGCCGGAGACGCTAACTCCTTCCTCTTCGAAAGTGTAGTCGGCGGCGAAAAATGGGGCAGATATTCCTTTCTGGGGTCTGAACCGACTCTTATATTTAAAAGCAAAGACGGCAAGATTGAAATCCTGGAAAAGGGAGAGACTGCAAGCTTCGATATAAAAGGAGATCCGCTCCATCATCTCAAGGAGCTTATGTCAAGATACAGGCCGGTAAAGCTTCCGGGACTCCCCAGATTTTTCGGCGGCGCCGTCGGGTATATAGGCTATGACATGGTAAAGTTCTTTGAAAAACTCCCTGACACGGTAGAAGACGACCTTGGCCTTCCTGATGCGCTCCTCATGATAACCGATACGATTATTATCTTTGACAATGTAAACCAGAAGATAAAGGTTGTCTCCAACGCATACACGGAAGGGAAAGATGCCGAGCAGGCGTATAAAGATGCGGTAGACCGGATTGAGGCGATGATTACCAGAATTAAGGCGCCCCTCCCGGCAGCAAAAACCTGCATCTCTGCCCCGCAAGAAAAGGAGATCAGTTCAAACTTCACGAAAAATGGTTTTAAGGAGATCGTAGAAAAGGCAAGGGACTACATCAGGAACGGAGACATCTTCCAGGTTGTCCTGTCCCAGCGCTTTGAAGTTGAAAACCAGGAAGATCCCTTCGAGGTATACAGGGCGATACGCTCCTTGAACCCGTCCCCCTACATGTTTCTCCTAAATATGGGAGAACTCAGCATGGTAGGCTCCTCACCGGAGGTACTGGTAAGGGTCGAAGAAGGCGAAATCACCTTGAGGCCCATAGCCGGAACAAGAAAAAGGGGGGAGACAGAGGAGGAAGACAGGGCTCTTGAAAAGGACTTGCTTGCCGATCCGAAGGAAAGAGCGGAGCATATAATGCTCGTTGATCTCGGCCGAAATGACGTCGGCAGAGTATCAAGGATCGGCGATGTGGATGTGGATGAACTCATGATAATCGAGCGATATTCACATGTCATGCATATAGTCTCCAACGTAAAGGGAAAGATCAAGGATGGCCTTGACTCATACGACGTCCTAAGGGCGTGCTTTCCGGCTGGAACGGTTTCCGGGGCCCCAAAGGTGAGGGCTATGGAAATTATCGACGAGCTCGAACCTACAAAAAGAGGGCCCTATGCGGGCGCAGTGGGATATTTCTCCTTCACCGGGAATATGGATATATGTATAACTATAAGGACAATCCTTATGAAGGGCGATAAGGCCTATGTTCAGGCAGGGGCTGGAATCGTCGCTTATTCCGACCCGGAAAGTGAATATATTGAGACTGTCACAAAGGCAAGAGGCTGCATAAGGGCCCTTGAGCTGGCGGCGGGGGGCCTTGATTAAATTGACTTTACATTTTCAAAAGAATAGTGATAAAGCCAATATATACATCTCTTTACTGCTCGCTTTTTCCTCCCTGATACTTTACCTGTTCACCCTGTCTCCTACCATAAATTTCGGCGATTCGCCGGAACTCATATCTTCCGCCTATACGCTTGGAATTGCCCACCCTCCCGGCTATCCCCTATATAGTCTTTCAGCCAAGCTGTTCACCTATATGCCATGGGGAGATAGCGTAGCCCAAAAGGTCAATTTTGCCTCAGCATTTTTTTCAGCTGCCTCCATATTTTTCGTTGCGATGATAGTCGCCTCTTCCGCTAAAACCTATTCTCTGGAAGGCGCCACAATTTCCGCCCTCTTTCTTATCTCCTCGCCCACACTTTGGTCTCAATCTGTCGTATCCGAAGTCTACGCGCTCAACCTCTTTCTATTTACCCTGCTCCTGT
>JAVVFD010000167.1:0-4971 GCA_032250935.1 bacterium | reverse complement strand
TGATCGTTCCGTCGAGGGTTATCAAATCTCCCATGACCAGTGATGGAACGCTCGTCGCATCGCTGAGCGTTACAGTCAGGGTGTCGTTGGGGTTAGACGCCGTGGTCCATAGGGCGCTGCCTATGCTGCCGCTGCCGTCGAGCCAGGAATTGCCGCCGAGAGAAAGGGCCGAATCTATGTTCCCTGCATTGATGACAGCGCCGTCCGTCTCGCCGCTGAAGAAGATAGTCACCCGGTCCAAAGACTGTATACCGGAGCCGGATCCCGAGTTATCGTCCGCGATGGCGCTCTTAAGATTGCTACCGTACCTCGTCCCCACCTCGGCAGCGGCGAGAGCCCTGCTGTAGATCGCCACTTCGTCGAGTTTAAAGTCTATCGTACCTGAGCCCATGGTCAGATCAGTTGTATTGATGAGAGGGTCGGTTGTCCATGAAGTGTTCTCCTTATCCAGCTGCCCGTCTATGTAGAGCCTTACCGTATCATCTGCACTGCGATAGGTGACGACAACATGGTGCCAGAGTCCCGTCGATAGTACGGTATCGCTGAGCAGAGCCTGTCCGTTACCGAGGTAGACCCCCAGCCTTCCCTGATTCGAATAATCTCGGATATAGTAAGCCGAACCTTTGTATATATACTTTTGAGACGTCTGGTTAGAATCCTTCTTGAGCCAGAACTCCATGGAAAGAGACGTGGTCAGGTCGAAAGAGGCGCTCGTCGGCGCAATAACGGACTGGTTGCTCCCGAAATCGATGCCGCTCCCTACCTTGCCCGAATCGACTAGCCTTACGGCGCTGTTAATGGTGGCGTCATTGCCGTTTGCCGATGAATCATAGGCTGTGTTCCCGGCGCCTTCCTCAAAATTCCAGTAGGCCACAGTGCCGCCAAGAAGCGTGTCGAAGGTCCCTGCAAGGACAACTGAACCGATAATGGGACGGGCGGAGGTATCCTTTATCGTCCCGTCCAGGGCCACCGTATCGCCTATAGAGATGGATGGAACTCCCGAAGCAGCGCTAAGCGTTACCGTAAGGGTGTCATTGGCATTAACATCTGTACTCCATATGGCGCTGCCTATATTGCCGGTGCCGTCGAGCCATGAATTGCCGCCGAGGCCGAGCGCGGAATCGATGTTCGTTTCATCGATAAGCACGCCGTCCGTAGCGCCGTTGAACTTAATAACCACCCGGTCGCCCGCCTGAATCCCCTTGCCGTTTCCGGAAGGATCGCTCGCCTTTGCACTCACCAGGTTTGCCCCATAGCGGTTTGTAATCTCCGACGGATCAAGAGCCCGGTTATAGACAGCCAGGTCGTCTATGGCGCCGTCAAAGTAAGCGCCGCTGCCCGCTCCGATAAGTAGCGGAGACGTATCGGGAGACTGGATAAAGGGAACAATCAAACTCCCTTCGAAAGAACCGTTCAGGTAGAGTTTCATGGTCAGCCCGTCATAGGTTGCGACAATATAATTCCACGTATCCATGTCGGCAACAGAGGCGGAGGTTACGGACATATTACCCCAGACAAACTTGATCTTCCCTGTGGCACCGTCATCCATAATCGTCAAGGGGCCTTTATTTATGTAGGGCTGATTACTCCTTTGGGAATCCTTCTTCGCCCAGAGCTCAATAGTCATCTCTTTCGTAAAATCGAGGGCGTTGTCGTCGGCCACGGAAACATACTGGGCTGATGCCCCGGTAAAGTGGAGGGCGTTGCCGAACCTCCCCTGGACCCATGTGGGACTGTTGTAGGTAATTCCGCTGTTGTTGTAGAAAGAGGAATCGTCAGCGGTAGTGCCGCTGCTCTCATCCATCTTCCAGTAAGCGACCAGGTTGTCCGGCATGCCCGCCATAGCTCCGAAGCTGCCGCTTATCTGGACAGATGCAAGAATCAACTTTCCGGAGCTGTCCTTTATAGTACCATCAGTAGTTATAAAGTCGCCCATACCTATAGTCGGGGTACTCGTTGCATCACTCATGGTAATAGTCAAGGTATCGTCGGTAAAGGTAGTCGTGCTCCATACAGCGCTGCCGATATTACCGCTGCCGTCCTTCCATGAATGACCTCCGTTAAGGGCAAGAGCCGTGTCTATATTGGAGGCATTGATTGCAGCGCCGTTCGTTGCCGTATTGAAGCTAATTACCACCCTGTCGCTCGCCTGCACCCCTTCGCCTGACCCGGAGCTATCATCGGCGACGGCGCCTTTTAGCTTGTTGAAACGGGAGCGGACTTCATCACCGGTCAGCGCTCTGTTGTACATAACAATATCATCGATGACGCCGTCATAATGGGAAGTAGAACCTGTAAAACCTAAACCTATGTAAAGATCGGCTGTGTTGGACGCCGCAGAGGGACAGCCGGAACCTTTTGACTTGATCGCTTCACCATTGATATAAATAATCTGATCCGCACCATCACATGTGGCCATGAGATGATACCACACACCTGTCGCAAGAGCCTCATCGGTCATAATGGTAGAACCGCCCCAGGAAAACTGGAGTCTCCCTGTGGTGCCGTAATCACGAATATAATAGGAGGTCCCCTTATATATATAGGTCTGGTAATACCTGTTACTATCTTTGTTAAACCATAGTTCGATTGATCCTGCCGTGGACAAGTCGAGAGAGTCGCTGTCATTGACCGCAATGTAATCATCCGAATAATCGAATATGAGCGCCCCGTCTTTTATCCCTGCCGTCCAGGCAGGCGTACCATAGAGTGCGGCATGATTGAAGTTGCCTGTATCGTCATAGGCTATCGTGCCGCTCCCCTCGTCGAGTCGCCACTGCGCTACAACGCCGCTGTCAACCGAATCGAAGGTCCCCGTAATGAGGAAAGGATCGTTGGTAATCGGATTGTTCGAACCATCCTTGATTGTGCCGTCAAGCGTAATTATATCGAGTATGTCCACCGTCGGGGCGCTCGTTGTCGCACTTAGCGTAATAGTTAAGGTATCATTGGAGTAAGTCGTCGTACTCCAGGCTGCACTGTCGATGGCTCCACTGCCATCCTTCCATGAATGGCTGTTGCTCAGGGTCAAGGCCGAATCAATGTTAGAAGCATCAATTGTCGTCCCCGCCGTTGCATCGTTGAACCTGATCACCACCGTATCGCCCGCCTGTATGCCCGGCCCGCCGCCGGAGGCGTCCCCGGCAAGGGCTTCATCAACTATCCAGAATCCAAAGTCACCGGTAATAGTTACCGTATCTGTAATTGGCGTATTGACAATACTCTTAATAGTAATATCAGATGTAACGGTATCGCCTTCATAAACGGTAGCGCCCGAACCTATAGTCACCGTAAGGGTATCGTTAGTATAGTTTGTGGTACTCCAGACTGCACCCGCAATGCTCCCCCAGACATGCCCGTTGTTAAGGGCCAGCACAGCGTCGATATTGCCTGAATTGACAGTTGCAGCATTTGTTTCGCCGCTGAAAGTAATAACAACGACATCACCCGATTGCACCCCCGTATGGCCACCCGACGTATCGCCTGCAACAGCGCTCGTCATTTCAGGCAGGTCTATATCCGGCCCTGAATAGTAGGCGTAGCGGGCAGCGGTTCCTACACTGTTGTTGTAGCTTCTCTTACAACTGGCAACGGAACTGTCCTGCCCGCCGGAAAAGCATTTAACACCTGTATTGGTATAGGCCCTTGTCACGCCCGTCCATGTAACTCCGTTAAGAAGACGACGTCCCCTGAAGCTGGCACCTGCCGGTGTGCTGGCATTCAGGCGGTTACCTATACCGAGGTTTGAGCCGTGCATACCGCCAAGCGCCTTGTAAGGTTCATCTTCACCGGAATATGGATTGGCCCTGTTGTCGCCGCCGTGGCAATTGAAACAGAAAACTTTAAATATATTTGATTCGGAAGCACCCGTGCTGTGAGGCACGTGATTTACCCTGCCCTGGTTCCTCCAGCTAAAGTTAACAAAAGATGAACCGGAAGGCAGATAGGAGTTGGCCGTCTTGTATACGTCCGCCCTGTGACAGTTATGACATGTGTAAAGCTCGGCATTGGCGTTGTTCCACCCTGCATTATCTCCGGATGGATACCCTACCATTTTTACCTCTAATGCATCTGTTGTGGAGGACGAACCTTCGCCGGAAAGCCCGCCGTAGTACCATGGAAACATCTGTGATTCAAGGGTCCTCAGCATCCACTGCCTTGATGAGGAGTGCGGTCCGGAGGGGTCTCTCGGGTCGTCCGTGTCGTGACAGTCGGCGCATCCCATCCTGCTCCAGGGACCGTATGGCGGAACGAAGGCATTACCAAGACCTGCAGAAATAGCATAGCTACCGTTGTAATTAGCCGTAGGTGTTGGTGTTATAGTAATGTCAACAGAGCCTGTTCCCGCATCACTTGCGCCTGGGCTTATATCCGTCACCTGGAACCAGCCACTCGTTGAATAGGCGGGAGGCGCAAGAGGTGACCCCGACAGTGTCCCTGCATAGATATACCAGCCTTTAATTACCGTAGACGGTATGCCGTTGGTAAGACCTGAAATGGTGGCTGTTGCAGAACCATCGGTAAGGTCAAGCGTACCGCCTGTAAACCTTGGCCATTCGGCTGTAGAGTAACTGCTGCATTTCCTTATATAGAAAACGCTGTCCGAGCTGGGCGCTGTGCTAAAATATGGATCTACACGGGTTATGCCGGTAGCGTTATGCCCTGCGATAGTGCGGACCTGCCCTGAGCCGGTTCCGCTCGTAATTTCAACACAGTTGCCGTTATGCTTGCCTGGGTTCCATGTGTTGACAAAGTTGACCGTAGAAATAGTCCCTCCTGAGGCGCTGTGTGGCCCTGAAATGTCAACAGGACCAAAGCCTGTCGCCAATATAGGCTGATTTGCGCCTTCATCGACTACAGGATGGTAGCCGAGGTTCTTGGGATTAAACTCCTTGGTAGTATCGGAAGAGCGGCCTTCCGTAAAGCCATAGGAGCCGTTCAAGCTGTCAGGTATGGTAAATGGAGTTCCGC
>JAVVFD010000166.1:0-4972 GCA_032250935.1 bacterium | reverse complement strand
GTCCCGGCCTTTATAAGCGCCTCCATGATGACCGGTAAAAAGGAGCAGGCCAAGGGGCAGAAATAGCGCAAAGACGCTATATTTAAAGAGATGCCTCGCTGAAAAAAGTGTTGCCAGGGAGATAAGACAAAGCAGGGTAATTGACGATTGGGCAAAAAAGGGGGAAACGCTTAATATCCTGCCCGATGAAAGGCCCAGGATGAAAAGGATTACAAATAGCTTGAGAGGATGTAAATAAAAGGAGGTCTTGAAGAAATCAATCTTCAATCCTCACTTTACCTTGATTTTTTTAAGGCTCTTGCTCTCAATGAGCGGTCTTTTTATGCGGGCCTCGTAATCGCTTAGCCCCTTTAATATGCCTGCCCTCATATCGTCAATCATTCTTTCAAAGTCCGACTGCATATGAAGCATCTGCTGACGCATATTAAGTATGACCTCCACCCCGGCAAGATTAACGCCCAGATCTTCAGTAAGCCTTCTTATCATCAGGACCCTTTCCACATCTTCATCTGCAAACAAGGGGGCATTTTCTTCCAGAGATGGAAAGATGAGACCCTCATCACAGTATATAAGGATGATTTTTTCATCCGTGTCTGTCAGCCCTGCAAGTTCTGCCACGCTTAAAGTATTCTTTTTAGTCATTGCCGGCTCCTTAAATTTTATCTGCAAGGGCCCTTACCAGGTCTTTAGCCTCGCTGTCCAGCCCCTTCGGTATCTCCACATTCACAACTACATACTGGTCTCCCCTTGCCCCTCCGCCCATCGGTGGCAGCCCCTTGCCTTTCAGGCGGAACTTTTGACCATTTTGAGTTCCCTCTAATATCTTCATGGAAGCCTTACCGTCAATGGTAGGCACTTCAATGGTATCCCCCAGTATCGCCTGAGTAACGGATATTTTAAGCTCTACGCTTATAGACTTGCCATCCCTCTTGAAGCCGGGTCTCTCTTTCACCCTCGTCTCAATATAAAGGTCGCCGCTCTTGCCGCCTATTTTGCCGGCATTCCCCTTGCCGCCAAGGCGTATCCGAGAACCTGTCTCGACGCCGGGAGGGATCTGTACGCTGAGCTTCTCATGTTTTGCTATCTCACCCTTTCCGCCGCAGGAATCGCAAGGTTCAACGTTTACCCTCCCCTTGCCCCTGCAGGCGGGGCAGGGTTGAGACGTGCTCATAAACCCCCTTGACACCAACAGGCTCCCTTGTCCGCCGCATTGCCTGCAGGTCTCGCCCTTGCCTCCCGGTTTTTCTCCCCTGCCGCTACAGGTGCTGCAGGATACAGTATGATAGAAAGATATCTCCACCTTTCTGCCGCTGACAACATCTTCAAGGTTTACATCAATCATATATTTGAGGTCTTCACCTCTTTCAGGCCCGGCAGGTCTGGCTCTGCCTCCGCCAAACATGCCGCCGAATATATCTTCAAATCCGCCCGCACCCCTGAATAGATTTTCAAAATCGCTGGAACTGAACCCCTCAAAACCGCTTCCGCTCGGCCTGAACCCTTCAAAGAAGCTGTCTCCCATGGTGTCGTATTTTTTACGCTTTTCAGGATCTCCAAGCACCTCGTATGCCTCGTTAATCTCCTTGAATTTAGCCTCGGCTTTGGCATCGTTGGGATTTACATCGGGATGATATTTCCTAGCCAGCTTTCTAAAAGCCTTCTTGATATCGGCATCACTCGCGCCTTTTTCTACGCCTAAGTCTTTGTAATAGTCTTTATTAGCCATTTGTCCTTATCTCTTTAACTTTAAAATATAAGCCAAGTCTAGCAAGCTTAAACGATCTTATCAAATCATTACTAAACTGAATCTCTTTAAGAATTCAGTAGCAGCAGATCTTCATGCACAAAGAGGCCGTCCTTCTGTATCAGCAGATCATCAAAAAAGAGCTCCCCATCCCCTGAAAGTATCTTTACAAGATCCCAGTGAACTGCGCTTTTATTCCCGTTATCACAGGCATCATAACATTGACCTGGTGTGAGATGTATGGAGCCGAAGATCTTTTCATCAAAGAGGATGTTTCTCATGGGACGGGTGATATTTCTATTCACCCCGATGGCAAACTCCCCTATGTACCTGGCGCCTTCATCCGTATCGAGAATCCGGTTCAGCTCAAGGTCCATACCGGTAGAAGAGGCGCTTACAACCTTTCCCTTTTTAAACTCCAGCCGCACATCGTTAAACTCCTTACCCTGATAAAGGGAGGGGCAGTTGTATGCAATAAATCCTTCCACAGAATCCCTGATCGGCGCGGTATATACCTCCCCGTCGGGCAGGTTGCGGTGTCCGTCACACTTCATGGCCGCCATCCCCTTGATGGAAAAGCTGACGTCCGTATCGGAGGCCCTTATCCGCACCCTTTCAGCGCCCTCCAGGAGGCGCTTTAAACTCTCCTGTTTCACCGACTCCTTCTCCCAGTCGATATTGCAGGCTGAAAAAAGAAAGTCTTCGAACTCATCAAGACTCATCCTTGCATCCTGCGCCATACCCTGGGTGGGATAACGGCATACAAGCCACCTGCTGTTCTTCACCCTCTCGTCCGTTATGGGCCGCATCAGTTTATTATATGCCACCATAGTCTCCTGGTTGACGCCTGCCAGTTCCATGGCATTTTCAGCGGCTGCAATCCCTATGTATACATCAACCTCTTTCATGAAATCCAGTTTGTGACGGGGGAAATAGCCCAGCTGGTCACTGTCTGCACTGTCATAGAATATTCTGGCCATATCAGGCAGGCCTATCCTGTAATCGACATATAAGGCCCCCTTTTCGAGGCACTTCCTGTAAACCTCCTTGACTAAGGGAGCTGCCGCCGTCCCGAAGGCATCTATCTGAACGATATCCCCCTTCTTTACCCCCGTAGAATAGTCAACTATCACATCGGCATATTTGTCAATTCTTAAATCATTCAATCAAACCTCCCCATGCTCTGCTTCTTTATTCGCAAATTGTAACAAAAACCGTCATATCTGGAAAGCTCTTCTCTTAAGGTCCGATCATTTATAAAAACCATAATAAAAAAGAATCATTTTCGTGACAAAATACATCTTTATGATATAATTTGTCGGTACTTTTATTATGATAATTTAGATACGCGGTAAAATAGTGATTGAGCAAAACCCAACATCGAAAGATGATATCAATAAAGCTGATATCGATCAGGAAGAGATCGCTTCTGCCTCCAACGTAATCAGGTCTCTAATAAAGGCTATTAAAGCCTTCAAGATATACCTGCCCAACAATCCCCTTCACCAGAGATTCTTCGATCAACTGAAAGAAAGCATGGACAACCATCTCGCTGAATTTGGTGACCTCGATCTTAAAATAGAACAGTTTGCCATCAAACTTGAAGGTGTACCGATATACGAAAACACCGATACAAAGGAGAGCATTGCCTTTAAGTTTAATTCCGACGGCATAATATCCCTAACCTTCAGCGAAGGACTTCATGAGGATGAAATATCCACCTTTCTGGAAATAATAGGGAAGGAACGCCCTTATGAAACAGATGACGATATTGTCACCCACTTGTGGACTGAAAACCTGTCACACATTAGCTACATAGTGGCTGAAGATACGGATGATGAAATTGACGGAACCTCTATCGGCAATGGAAGGGAAACATCCAAGGAACAGCAGGAGGACATAAAGGCTGAATACAGTGATATGCCGACAGAGCCTCCGCCTCCCTCTCCGATGAAGGTACCTCAAAGCATACTATCTCTTTCAGCAGATGAAATTGCCTGGCTAAAAAGGATCAAGGACTTTGAAGAGACCAGAAAACCGGTAGATGACGTTATCAACATTCTTACCGCCATACTCTCTTCGCCGCTGGTGCTGTCTTTATTTAATGATTTCATGGTTGTCACGACAGACCTGATTATAGATCTCATAAAATCGGGAGAGGTAGGCTGCTCCCTTGAATTAATCCATTTTATCAGCAAACTGGAAAAAAATGAGAATATGCCTGTCGACCACAGAAAGCTGATTTCAGCCACAAAGAGCAAGCTGTTCTCCTCAGAGATGATCGCGGCGCTTGAAAAAATAGTCGACAGTACGGACAAAATCGAGCCGAAACAGTTAAAAACACTCATCCTCATGTTCGGCAGGGATGCTGTAAGGCCTATAATCAACCTGCTGGGAGAGACGTCAAAAAAAGAGATGAGAAAGGCCATTATTGAAGGTCTCGTTGAAATAGGGAGGAACATACCTGAAGAATTCTTCCCCTGCCTGAAGGATGGCAGGTGGTATCTTGTCAGAAATGCCGTTCTTATTTTGAGACTGATAGAAAGCGCCGCTGCAGTTAAAGAGGTGCGCCGCTTGATTCCCCATAGTGACCCCAGGGTGAGGAAAGAGGTCTTGCTATATCTACAGTCTGTCTCCGACGAGTCCTCAATGGAAGCGATCACAAAATTTCTCGGCGATGAAAACAGCAGCATACAAAAACGGGCCCTGAAGCTCGTTGTAGATCAAAGATATAAGGCCGCCTTCAAGACGATCAGCGCTACCATAAAATCCGAAGATTTTGAAGAAAGGGAACTTGACGAAAAAAAGCTGTTCGTTGAAGCCTTTGCTGAACTCGGACAGGAAGAGGCCGTTCCGATGCTTAAGGAAATGCTGACGACCAAATATTGGCTTAATAAACCAAGAGAAAAAGAGATTGCCGGCCTGGCCATAGCCGGCATTAGGAAGATCAACCCTGCAACAGCCATTGAGCTTCTAAGTGCTGCAAAGGCCTCTAAAAAAGGGGAGATTGCCGACCTAATAGAATTAGCTATAAAAGCGATATCGGGTAAAAAACCATGACTGAACTAAATATGGACCTGAAAGCGGAAATGCTTGCCGCGAAACTGGGAAAGGATCTTATCTACAACCTTTTCGTACTTTTAAAGACGATAAAGAACTATGACTATGGTCATTCTGCCCTGAATATACCTATATCAAGAATACTGGATACAGTCGAGGGGCTTAAAG
>JAVVFD010000165.1:0-5239 GCA_032250935.1 bacterium | reverse complement strand
GCCATTATTTTTGAAGAAAGGGTGTCGTTGAAATAGAAGTCCAATTTCTCGTTTACACTAAAAACTTGACACCCTCTAATTTCAGCTTCATGCCGTACTGTTTAAATAACCTTTCAACTTCCTTTTTTGGGAGTTTCGATTGCAGGCAGGTAAATGCTAAAACAGCTTCCACTGCCCGGCTCGCTCACAGCCTCAATCCTCCCTCCATGATTTTCTATAATGGCCTTCACTATGGATAGGCCAAGGCCGGAACCTTCGGTAACGCCCCTGCTCTTATCTGCTCTATAGAAGCGGTCAAATATCCTGCCCAGTTTGTCTGCCGCTATGCCTATGCCGCTGTCCTTGACCGATACAACCGCTTCGTTACCCTGATGCAGCAATTTGACATCTACCGAGCCATTTTCCACATTGTATTTAAGTGCATTGCCTATGAGGTTCGAAAACATTTCCGTAAGCATTGCCCTGTCTCCGCATACCTTCAGCTTCTCTTCACCGTTTATGTCGATCGAAACATTTCTCATGGATTTCATATCCTTTACGACAGCGTCTATTATCCGGGCGAGATCAAGTTCCTCCTTTTCCATGATCAATGTATCGCTCTCCAGCGCAGACACCTTGAGTATGCGGTTTGTAAGGTCTGTCATCTTGTCTACGTGCCGACGTATTGTTTCAAGCGCTTCGATGTATTCATCTTTCTCTCTTTCCTTGCTTAAGGTGACGTCGCACCTTGTTTTTATGACCGACTGGGGGGTCTTGAGGTCGTGCGAGGCATCTGCCAAGAAGCGCCTTTGAGTCTCAAAGGATTTCTCGATGCGTCCCATCATGGTGTTGAAACTTGCGGCAAGCGGCTTCAATTCCTGCTCCAGCGATACTTCATCGACCCTTTCAGCGAGGTTTTTTTCCGTAATCGTTTCGATCTTTCTTGCGAAGAGATCGACCCTTTTAAGTGAGAGGCGCGTTATAAGTATGATGCCTGCAATGGAGACGAGGAAGCAGACCGGCAGGATCAGGGCTATAGTATTTTTGAACCTTTCAAGAAGTAGGTGTGTCTCCTCCAGCGATTCGCCCGCCTGTATGGTGAGCTCTCCCGTCGGCAGCTCAAAGGTCTGGATGAGCAGCCTCATGGGACCCTTGTCAGGACCTGTGACCGAGCTGAAGAGGGGCGCCCTTGATTTTTCAGGAAGGGGAAGCGAAGTCCCGACTATGGACAAGGAAGGAGATAGGGTGATGATTGTGCCGTCCGCTGCTGTGAGTTGATAATAGTGCCCCGACAAGGGGAGGGCATATTCGCCGACGGCCGCCTCGGACAGCTCCGCCTCGCCTTCCTCTGCGTCCACATCAAGGAGGCCGAGAATTAGCTGAACTTCCGAGTGGAGGTGGCTGTCGACGGAGCCTATGAGGATCTTCTCAATATTGTGATAGAGAAAAACGCCGAAAGTTGAAAAGATAATGGAGAATATGATGAAAAACCAGAGGGCCAGCCTACCCTTTATTGAAGATAGCATGATTTGGCTACTCCTCCTTCAGGATATACCCCGCGCCGCGCACGGTATGGATGAGCTTTTCGTCGGAATCCCTGTCTATCTTCTTCCTCAGGAAGTTTATGTAGACATCTATAACATTGGAATCGAGGTCGAAATCCTCCGAATAAATATGCTCGGAAATATCGAAGCGGCTGACGACGTGCCCCTTGCGGTAGGCGAGGTATTCAAGGAGGGCGTATTCCTTTGCCGACAGCAGGATGAGCTTGCCTCCCCGTTTCACCTCGCGGGTTGCCGTATCTATCTGCATGTTGGCAACTCTTATGACGGCCTCCTTTACATCGGCGGCGCGCCTCATGAGGGCCCTTATCCTGGCAAGAAGTTCCGAAAAATCGAAGGGCTTTGTCAGGTAGTCGTCGGCCCCCCAGTCGAGTCCCTTGATCTTGTCCGGGACGGCGTCTTTCGCAGTCAGCATGAGGACAGGCGTCTTGATCTCCTGCTCTCTAATCTTATGAAGTATTGTCAGGCCGTCCATGACTGGCAGCATGATGTCCAGTATGATTACGTCGGCCGGGTAGTTTTCGGCCATATATAGCCCTTCCTCGCCGTCATGGGCCATGTCTACGGAATATCCATCTTCCTCGAGCCCTTTCTTTATGATGGCGGCGAGGTCCTTTTCATCTTCTACAAGAAGTATGCGCATGAGAGAAGTATATTACAGGGGAGGGGTATAAGGAAATATTTTTAATGGAACAGGGGACAGATTCCAAATCTGTCCCCTGTTATTTACAGGTTGCCGCTTATTCAGCATCTTCCGGCTTCTTGCCGAAGACCTTTCTCCCTGAGAACATGGCTGATATGATCCCGTTTCTCTCGCGAATATCGGTAATCACCGCTGCTGCCATGTGAAGTATAATTAACGCGATGAAGACGAAGTAGAGTTTCTTATGGGGCGTTATGTAGCTTTTCCTGAAGTCGCGCATCTCCTTGTACTTGTCCTGATTGATATTTTCCTTTGAGTATGGCTTTATCAGGTCGAGCCTGGATGCATCCTCGGCTATCCATACCTTCACCTTATTTCCTATGGGGGGGAAGTAGATGTCTGTTCCGGCGAGAATGAGGCCGGTTCCGCCCTGGACAAGCAGTATGGCAAGGAGGGCAGTCACCATGAGCCTGCCCAGCGGGTTGTGTCCGAGCCATCCAGGCGCATCTCCCTTTATAAACCCTTTCGTATATGCAGCGAGGTCGCCCATATATCCCTTGCCGCCCGGCAGGATGGCCCTGAACCTTGCGTACCTGTTCCCTATAAAGCCCCAGACGAGCCTCCATGCGAGGTTGATGCAGAATATGTAGCCGATGTAGACGTGGATCGTCTTCATAAGGATCTTGCCGTCGTTGCTAAGACCCAGCGCCTTGCCGTAGAGGATGATCGTCCCTATGACCAGCAGCGCCAGCACGGAGATGGCGTTTATCCAGTGAAACCAGCGCGTAGTCCTGTCCCATACCTTGTATTCTTTTAGATTTTCCATTTTTTTCTCCTTAATCGTTTTGATCGTTTTTTTTATGCAAATTGTCAATCATCGTCTCCAAACCACTTTTTAAAGAGCCCTTTCCGGTCGTCATCGTCATCGTCATGATCTCTTCTTCGCTCATTACCCCTGTATTTATGGTCATCATCGTCGATCATGCTTTCATTTTCGCCGGTCCTGTCCGTGCCGTAGGTGCGTCCCAACATGTAGACCCGGTGGCATCTCAGGCAGTCGCTGTAGTTACGGATACCTTCTTCGGCGTGCTCCTTGATGATCCCCCTCGTGGCGTGTACGTGGCAGTTCATACATGTATAGACCTTGTAGTTTTTCGCACTTTCGTGGCACTTGTTGCAGGCCACCATGTGCTCCTTGTCGAGGGGAAAAAACCTGTCATGGTCGAGCTTGGCAGGTTTCCAGGCCTTCGTGCCGTGACATGCTTTGCAGTCATCCCCTGAAGACAGGTGCAGCTCGTCTTTCGGCCCCTTGTGGCAGTCAACGCATGCAGTTTGGGTCACATTTTCATGGCTGAAGCTGACCTTCTTCCAGTCTTTGGTGCCGTGGCAACTCTGGCACTTGTCTCCGTATTTACCTTTGTGGGCCTTGTCGTCATCTGGCCTGTGGCAGTCGACACATGCCGTTTGCGTCACCTTCTCATGGCTGAATGTTACGGCCTTCCAGTTTTTAGTCGTATGACATGCCTGGCATTGATCGCCATATTTATCTTTGTGGGCCTTCTCGCCATCCGTTATATGGCAGTCGGCGCATCTTACCTTTTGAGGAAGATCCCTGTGGTCGAAGGCGATGGTGATCTTACCCTTCAGGCCCTTGTGGTCTGTATGGCAGACGAGGCAGTCTCTCCCCTTGACTCTGTTGTGGAGGTCTTTTACGGCGTCCTTTTTGCCTGTTTTTCCAACTATGTGGCAGTTGGACACGGAGCATGACTCCGACGGCGCCCGCTTAAAGGGCGCATGGCAGTCGCTGCACCTGAGTTTGGAGTGCTTTTCAGTGACATCGCCGGGCGAGTAAAGCGGGGCGGGATATTTCATACCCGTTAGAATAAGCATGGTCGCGATAAGCGTCCCGATCACCATGTAAAATGAATAACTCTTCTTCATAAGTAACTCCTCCTAAAATCCTGCGTAATAAAGTGCTGAGATAGAGTGATAAAGGACCATGACTCCGAGAAAGGAGATGATCGGCATATGGGCGGCCCGCCACTTTGAAAGCGCCTCGGAGGCTACGGTGAGAGACCATAGGTTACGCTCGATCTCCTCTTGTGTGAGCCCGGCCTCCTTGAGGTCCTTCTTTTTATCTCTAAGCTCGGCCCTGGCCTTGTCGTAGATGTACCTCCCTATAAGACCGCTTACGAAGGCTATGGACATAAATATCAGTGTGATGACCGGAACAAGTGCCTTAAAGTGGGTCCCCGTATGTACCAGTATAAGGAAGGTGCCGCCAATGGAGAGCCATTCATGCCACTTGAGCCAGTTCTTCGGGCTGCCGAAGGTCATCTTCTTCCGCTTCCTTGCAGAGTAGGCGAAGGAAAAGATAATAATGAGCGTACCTGCTATCCCCGTGATCAGCCTGTGACGGTTTACGTCGTAGAGATCGAGTATGATCTCAATAAGCACGGCATTTGCCACGACCAGAAATATGGTCAGGAAAAGCCCCGACATCCTCGTTACCACTATTCTCATTTTTCCAATCTCCTTTTATATTTAACCTTTTTTAAAGTATAGTGTGTTAATTATATTATGCAATGTCAGAGCTGCTTTGAATATGTCTTCTTCTTTTTAATCTTGAGGACCTTGCCGCTTTTTGCATCGATGTAGACTTTTTTTATAACACCATCGTCACTTTTTATCCTGATCTCGTACCTGCTTCTTTCAAACTCCACCTTTATGATTTTGCCGGCAACCTCTTTTTGTGCTATCACTGTAGCTTCATCGAGGGAGATTGCTGCCTTTTCAAGAGGCCTTCCTGTTGCTGCGTCAAGATAAACTTTTTCTATCTCACCGTTGGTTTTTTTTATCTTTATCTCGAATATGCCGTCTTCAAGTTCCGCCTCAATTGCCTCTCCCGGTGTTTCTTTTACAGCAATGGCAATCGCCTCTTTCAGTGAAAAGGTGGCCACTTTGACGTCGGCATGGGACATAACTATTGTAGCTAGTAAAATCATTGTCGTTGTCAGGAATGCTGTCGTTCTTTTCATACTTCCCCCTTATGATT
>JAVVFD010000164.1:0-5300 GCA_032250935.1 bacterium | reverse complement strand
ACTGCCTGTGGGTGTGGTAGAAATTCAAGAAAGGGATTGAGATATATTATGATAGCAGCACATAACTTGAGTAAACAGTTTGGAGAGCATGTCCTTTTTGAGGATGTTTCTTTCAGTATAGGCGACGGTGAAAGGGTGGGGCTTGTAGGTAGAAACGGGCATGGCAAGACCACGCTTTTTAAAATATTAACCGGGCAGGAGCCACATAATAGCGGGGAAATAATTGCGCCGCAAAACTATCGCATAGGCTACCTCAGTCAGCATATCAATTTTACCAAGAATACGGTGCTTGAAGAGGCCTGTCTCGGCCTGCCGGAAGATCAGATTCATGACGAATGGCGGGTTGAGAAAATCCTTATGGGGCTCGGATTTTTAGAAGATGATTTTTTTAGGGACCCTCTGGAATTCTCCGGCGGTTACCAGATCAGGATAAACCTTGCCAAGGTTCTGGTCTCTGACCCTGATCTTCTTCTTTTGGATGAGCCGACAAACTTCCTCGATATCCTGTCTATACGCTGGCTTACCGGATTTTTAAAGGGTTGGCAAAGGGAACTCGTTATTATATGTCACGACAGAACCTTTATGGATGCAATTACGACGCACACCATGGCTATACACAGGGGATCTGTTAGGAAGATCAAGGGTTCAACTGGGCTTTACTACCGTAAGATAGCCGAGGAAGAGGAGATTTACGAGAAATCCAGACTGAATGAAGAGAAGAAAAGGCAGGAAACGGAGGAGTTCATCAACCGTTTCAGAGCGAAGGCATCAAAATCAAAACAGGTGCAGTCCAGAGTAAAGGCGCTTGAAAAGATGGGGCAGATGGAGAAATTGGGCGATGTGGCTACTCTTGCCTTTTCCTTCAAGGCCGCCCCTTTTTCTGCAAAAAGACTCATAGAGGTCAAGTCGCTTTCTTTCGGCTACGGTGGGGATGAGTCTGAACTGTTTAAGGATCTTAGCTTCACCGTGAATCGCGGAGACAAGATCTGTATTGTAGGTAAGAACGGGAAGGGTAAGACGACGCTGCTCAGGCTTCTTGCAGGTCAGCTGGAACCTCTTGAGGGCGAGATTCGTGAACACGATAAGGTGCAAAAGGCTTACTTCGAGCAGAGCCATACGGCAGACCTCAATGCAGAGTTGACTATTGAAGAGGAGATCATGTCCAATCACCCTGATGGTGACAGGGGGGCTGCAAGAAAGATATGCGGCGCCATGATGTTTTCAGGCGATATGGCCCTTAAAAAGATATCCGTTCTTTCGGGTGGTGAAAAATGCAGGGTTCTCCTCGGCAATCTTCTTGTTAAGCCGACAAACCTTCTCCTTCTCGATGAGCCCAGCAACCACCTGGATATGGAGTCAACGGACGCCCTCATGGCGGCAACGGCTACTTTTGACGGCGCTGTCGTGATGATTACTCATAATGAAGAGCTTTTGCATAGACTTGCCACAAAGCTAATAGTCTTTCATGATGAAAAAGTTTTCTTCTTTGATGGCAGCTACGTTGATTTCCTGAGCCAGATAGGCTGGGGGGATGATGAGTCGCGCAGGGTAAAAGGTGATACAAACAAGGTGGAGGCGGTCAAACCGAAGCTGAATAAAAAGGAACTTAGAAAGGCCAGGGCAGACCTTAATGCAAGGAGGTCTGCAGCCCTTAAGCCCTGCAAGGAGAAGATGGAGGCGCTGGAGAAGCTTGTGCCGGTGCTTAAAGCTGAACTCGAGTCTGAAAATGAGGCTATGCTTGATGCGGTGGAGTCAGGAGACAGCACAAAGATAGCCAGTCTGTCGCAATCGACAGGTAAGACCAGTAAGCGCCTTGATGAGGCGACCGCCGAACTTGAAATTGTCACCTTGGAATTTGAGAGCTTGTCGGCATCCTTTGACGAGGAGAAGGCGCTTTTGTCTTAAGCTTTAAAAAAAAGAGGGGCAAAAATGCCCCTCTTTAAAATGCGATAGATGAATTATTCCGCTGTTTTACTTTTTCATTAAAAACTCAAGATCCTTTCCTGCAACAACCCTTACATCAACCTTTGAGGAAAGCCTTTTGCTTACGAGAACGTCTTGATCTTTAGGTATCTCCCTGGCAACCATTACCCCTTCGTTAATAAATTCCTTCTTATGCAGTATGAAAGATTTTGACTTGTTTGATACTTCAAGGCTTTCAACTTTTACTACGTTGAAGCCGGCTTTTTCAAGGATCCGTGCCACATTTTCTCCAAGACCGGCAATGCCTGAAACGTTGATAACTTCTACCCTCAGGTATGTATAGGGATTGCTTCCTTTTTTTGTGGGGGTTTTTGCGGCCACGGCCGCTACAGCTGTAGCCTCTACCGGAGCTCCGGCTTCAGTTTCGACAGCGTCGACAGGTTCCAGCATAGGCTGAGCAATCGCTTCCTCTTCCGTCAGTTTTGACTTGTTATTCTTTATATCTTCAATTTCGCCTCTTAATTCATCGAGCTCCCTGGAAATGCTGTTAAAGGGGGCCGTAATCGGGCTGTTAGATGGCATGCCAGCGGGTATGACGGCCGGTTTTGGCGCCGCCTCTTTGGGTTTGTTATATCCGTAGGTGATGCCAAGGAGATATTTAAAATGATCATACTCAGGGTCAGCATCTTTATCAGGAATCTCCATGCCAGCGCCGACACTGAAGGTAAACTTGTTTACACTGTATTTTGCAGAGAGCATGACCATCTGATATATTTCGCTCAAGTGAGTCACATTGTCTTTTTCGTTGATCGTGCTCCTCATCCATTCGAGGGAATAGGAAAAGTCGGGAGTAGGGGTCATCTCGACGGCAACCGTTACATATTTCTGCTTTGCATAAACAAAGGTACTGCTTACAAGGGTAAACGCCCTTACGTCATCCTGTTTGGCGCCGGCCGCAAGGTGCAGGCTTGCCCCCTCTCCAAAAAAGCTGACATTAAGTTCTCCGCCGTAGATATCCTCGCCGCTGCTGACAAGGGGGTCTGCCTTATACCTGTTGAGGGAGGCGTAGCCAGATGCGGCAATACCGTAGCCGCGGTCTCTTCCTCCGGCCAGCCTCACTTTGCCGATTCCATTAAGATAACTTGTTTCAGAGCGCGAAATGTTTTCCGTGTCGGGTTGTAACATGGAGGCTATGACCCCAAGTTCCAGATTCTCGAACATGAGGAAGTGAAATGCCCCTAGATACTCGGTATCGGAGACTTTCTCGCCTTCATCAACTTCGTACTTGTCCATTATTCCGTAAACAGTTGCCGAATGCTCTCCCTTATCAAGGATCTCAGCCGTTCTTGTCAGAACAAGTCCCGATGGCCCTGCAAGGGTAGGAGTTGCTGCAGTTGCAAGTGTAGAGTTTGCAAAAATAAGTGTCAACGCCAGTAGAATTATTCTATTCATATTATCCCTCATTAGTTTTTTATCGTTTTATATCATAGTATTGCAAATTTCAAAAGGATTAATTTTGTTGAAGTTCTTATGCCTTCTGCATATTATCATTTTTAAATCTATTTTTTTTAAAAAAAGAACCGCTAATAAAATTATTAGCAGTTTATGCTCAATTGTCCATTCGTCTTGACTATAAGTTTATTTTCAAATAGTATAGATAAATTCTTTAAATAGGCAAATTTAGCTATAATTATTTTATTAATCTAAAGGGAAGCGGGTACTTATGCTGAAAAATGATAATTTTTTAAGAGCGTGTAGAAGAGAGAAAACGGATTATACACCGGTATGGATGATGAGGCAGGCGGGACGTTATCTTCCCGAATATCTGGCGACCAGGAAAAAGGCGGGAGATTTTCTGACGCTTTGTAAAACTCCTGATCTTGCGGCGGAAGTGACTCTGCAACCTATAGACAGGTTCAATCTTGATGCTGCCATACTTTTTTCTGATATCCTTGTTATTCCAGAGGCGATGGGGATGGAACTCCAGTTTCTTGAAGGTGAGGGGCCGCATTTCCCAAACCCTGTAAGGGATGCGGACGCTATAGAAAAACTTGCAGACCCTGATCCTATGCAGGAACTTGCATACGTTATGAACGCTATTAAGGCGATAAATAAAGGTCTTGATGGCAGAGTTCCGCTTATCGGATTTACGGGCGCTCCATGGACTCTTGCCACCTACATGGTTGAAGGCGGGGGCTCAAAGAACTTCGCCGTAATAAAAAAGATGCTCTATGACAGACCGGAACTTCTTCATGCGATTCTCGAGAAGACAACAAGGGCGGTTATAAATTACCTGAAGGCTCAGATAGAGTCGGGCGTACATGCCGTTCAGATATTTGATACATGGGGCGGTATCCTTACTCCTGATGACTTCGATAACTTTTCACTGCAATACATACAGATGATTGTGGAAGAGATCAAGGGCGAGGTTCCTACAATAGTATTTGCAAAAGGCGCAGGTCATATGCTTGAAAGTATAGCTGAAACAGGCTGCGACGTTGTAGGTGTCGACTGGATGGCAGATATCGGAGATGTAAGAAGAAGGATAGGAGGCCGTGTCGCCCTTCAGGGTAATATGGACCCTTGCAATCTCTATGCATCGCCTGACGCCATCCGCAGAAAAGTGGCGGATATTCTTGCAAAATACGGGGAAGGCAGCGGTCATATTTTTAATCTTGGACACGGCATACTTCCCGATATCCCCGTAGATCATGCAAAGGCATTTATTGATGCGGTGCATGAACTGAGTCCAGCCTATCACAAATAATAAAAGGTTCTCATAATGGCTAAAGATACTACAACTCTAAAAGTTGATGTTGATATTCTCAAGAAATATACCAAGGCAGGGCCGAGGTATACGAGCTATCCGACGGCTCCCATGTTCACCGAAGATTTTACGGACAGAGAATTTTCAAGGATAATCAAAGAGACAAACGATCTTGATAATCCGGCCGATCTTTCTCTTTACTTCCATCTTCCTTTTTGTCGCTCTGTTTGTTATTTTTGCGGCTGCAACGTTGTATACACAAAGAGGGGCGATCAGGCCGATCAATATCTTGATTATCTGGAAAAAGAGATCAAGATGGTTGCGGCCAGGCAAAAGCCGGGCAGAAAGGTGGCTCAGCTTCATTTTGGCGGGGGCACGCCTACCTTTCTTTCGCCTGAACAGCTAAGGAGACTCCATAAGGCAATTGTTAGTAATTTTACACTTGCTGATGATATAGAGGCGGGCGTCGAAATAGACCCGAGAGAGGCCTCAGACGAGCATATAAAGACCCTTCGTGAGATCGGATTTAATAGGATATCCATGGGGATACAGGATTTTGATCCGAAGGTGCAAAAGGCGGTTCACAGGGTTCAGACGGAAGAGTTGTCGC
>JAVVFD010000163.1:0-5554 GCA_032250935.1 bacterium | reverse complement strand
TTACTGGAAACTTTGGAGGAGACTAACTGGAAACACTTCAGGAGATTTGGTGGAAACGATGGAGGAGATTATGCAGGAACCAGGCAGGTCAATACGTGGGTAGCCACATAGTCCTGAAGGGCCATTAACCCGGCATAAAATAGTTTAGCTGTCATTTTTAATCCCCCCTGTCTTTATTACTATCACAATGCTAGTTTCCTTGCAAGGAAGGCTCAAACCAATGCTTCCTGAGCCACAGCGCAACATCTACTAAAAGAATCAGCGCAGGTACTTCGATGAGCGGCCCTATGACAGCGACAAAGGCTGCCCCGGAATCGAGTCCAAAAACGGCGATGGCAACCGCTATGGCAAGTTCAAAATTGTTCCCGGAGGCGGTGAAAGAGAGCGAAGCGCTCTTGGAATAATCTGCCCCGAGTTTGTAAGCTGACCATAATGTTATGAAGAACATCACTACGAAATAGATGAGAAGAGGTATTGCGATTCGCACGACATCAAAAGGTATTTGAACAATCATGTTCCCCTTGAGACTGAACATGACAACAATTGTAAAAAGAAGAGCGGTAATAGTTAAAGGACTGATGATCGGTAAAAAACGGCTTTCATACCACTGCTGCCCTTTTAGTCTAATGAGTCCGAAACGACTTATAATCCCTGCTGAAAAGGGGATGCCGAGGTAAATGAAAACGCTCCTTGCGACCTCGGTTATTGAGATATCGACTATGGCGCCTACAAGCCCTAGCAATGGCGGGAGCAGAGTAATGAATAGCCAGGCATAGAAACTGTAAAAAATAACCTGGAATATACTGTTAAAGGCAACCAGCCCGGCGCAGTATTCTCTGTCTCCACCTGCCAGATCATTCCAGACAATAACCATGGCAATGCAACGTGCAAGGCCTATCATTATGAGGCCTACCATATATTCCGGATAATCTCTGAGAAAGAGAATGGCCAGAACAAACATCAGAGTTGGTCCGATTATCCAGTTTTGAACCAGGGAGAGTCCAAGTATCTTGTAGTTCTTAAATACATCTCCCAGATTCTCGTATTGTACCTTGGCCAGTGGCGGATACATCATGAGGATTAAACCGATGGCTATGGGGATATTGGTCGTTCCTGTCTGGAAAGAGTGAATAAACTTGTCTGCCGTTGGAACTAAATACCCTATGGCAACACCTGCCGCCATGGCCAGAAATATCCAGAGGGTCAGAAACCTGTCTATGAATGATAATTTTTTGTTTATGTTCTCCATATAATATTACCTCAACATAATATTTTTATAATTCGACAACTGACGAATCGTTAAGGGCAAAAAAAATTACCCCCCGCAAATAGTATCCCGATCGACTGAGTTTACTTTTTCAGCATCTTCCTGAACAGTTCCATCACTCGGCAACCACTTGGCAAGCAATGGTATCAATTGGTTTGCATATGTATCTGTTCTTGATTGATTTAAGCGGTAATAAACCCATTTGCCGACTTTTTCATCCATGATGAACCCCGCGTCTCTTAATATAGAGAGATGTTTCGAGGCGGTAGAAGTAGCCAGCCCCAGGACATCTGTTATTTCGCAAACACATAAGGGACGAATCTCCAGCATTTTTAAAATACGGAGACGGTTAACATCAGAAAGGGCTTTAAATACTCTGGTTAAATCTCTCATGGGAAACTACCTCATTTCGATAACTATCGAAATATAGTTTTTATACTGATTCCTGTCAAGTTTCTTTTTTTCGAATGTAATGATTTTGTTGATTACTGATTGAAAGCCACTTTAAGCATTGACTATTAATCTTGAGGAAGTTTTGCAGTATGGATGCAGAGAAACGCAACCCATCAAATAGCTGCAATCGAATGATGGGTTGCGCTACGTTTCACCCATCCTACGCCTTGTCACCGATGATGTTGGGCTTTATCTTATTCAGCCCAGCCTACGCGATTTAAATTACAGGTGAACGCTGCACATTTAAAATCAGGCTTTCAGGACAAACTGATTAAAAAATTATTTTAACCAACTTGTAACCGACCTGTAACACAGCTGTAACAATTCTGTGAGAGGATAGGGCATGCTGAATCTTGCTCTTATCGCATTCATTATTACAGTCACTTCGTTAGGTTTCTACCTCGGCCGCAGCCGCTCTTTGAAGCTGGTGGAGGGGAGGGTGAGGGAGCTTCACTCCATGCCGGGCTATTACGGCCTCTACGTGGCGATGTGGTGCGGCATACCGGCGCTGGTCATATCCGGCCTCTGGCTTGTCTTTGATCAAACGGTGATCATGAAGCTGGTCCTTGCGAACCTCTCGCCCGAAACGAGGGGACTCTCGGCAGATCAGCTCGCCCTCGTCGTAAATGAAATAGGGAACCTCGCATCGGGGAGCATGGCCAGCAAGGAGACGGGGAGGGCGATAGTAGAGGCCGCCGCACACTTTAACAGGCTCAGATCGGTCGGCTACGCCTCCCTTTTCTCAGTCGTGCTTTGTGCAATGCTGGCAGGGCTCTGCTTAGCCTTGAGAATGATTACACCCAGGCTGCGCACGCGAAACAAGGTGGAGTCGTCCGCAAAGCTCCTCATGGCGCTTTGTTCCACCATAGCCGTATTCACAACCATAGGCATCGTTCTCTCTGTAATCTTCGAGGCTATAAGGTTCTTCAAGCTGATTTCGGTCGGCGACTTCCTCTTCGGCCTCAAGTGGAGCCCGCAGATGGCGATCAGGCCGGGGCAGGTAGGGGCAAGCGGCTCCTTCGGCGTCATCCCCCTTCTTGCAGGGACGGCGCTTATATCTTTCGTTGCCATGCTGGTGGCCGTGCCGGTAGGACTCATGTCTGCCATATACATGTCCGAATATGCAGCGCCAAGGTTCAGGGCAGTTGTAAAGCCTATGCTGGAAATACTGGCGGGAATTCCCACCGTTGTATACGGCTTCTTTGCCGCCCTCGTCGTTGCTCCATTTATCAAGGAGAAGGGGGCGCTCATCGGCCTTGCCGTAGACTCGGGGAGCGCCCTTGCCGTCGGCATCGTCATGGGGATCATGATAATTCCCTTCGTATCATCCCTCACCGATGACGTCCTGAACGCCGTGCCCCAGAGTCTGAGGGACGGTTCCTACGGCCTCGGCGCCACGCAGTCCGAGACTATCGTCAGGGTCTTGCTGCAGGCGGCCCTGCCCGGCATTGTGGCCAGTATCCTGCTGGCCGTGTCGCGCGCCATAGGTGAGACGATGATCGTTGTCATGGCGGCGGGGATGACGGCAAACCTTACGGCAAACCCCCTTGATTCCGTAACTACGGTAACCGTTCAGATCGTTACTCTCCTCGTTGGAGACCAGGAATTTGACTCCGCCAAGACGCTGGCTGCATTCGCGCTGGGGCTTGTGCTTTTTGTGATGACCCTGTTTCTTAACGTTATAGCCCTTTATGTGGTGAGGAAGTACAGGCAGCAGTATGACTAACGCACCTACTTTTGGTTGCGAGAAATGGATTTTAAATATTATGAACCCGAAACTTAGAAAAAATATCATAGCCGCGCGCCTGAAGAAGCGTTATGTAAAGGAAAGGGCCTTCAGGTTTATGGGGCTGGCTGCTGTTTTTTCAGCCCTCATCATGCTGGCTATCCTCTTCAGTTCAATCATAGGGAACGGCTACTCAGCCTTCCAGCAGACATTTGTAAGGCTGGAAATAGTCTTTGATAAGAATGGGATAGACCCGAAAGGTGAAGGTCTGCGTGAGGCGCTGTCGCGGGCCAACTATGGCGGTCTGGTGAAAAAATCCCTGAGTAAGGCCTTCCCTGATGTAAAGAAGAGAGGCGATAAAAAGGCTCTTTACAAGATCGTCAGTCCCGGCGCAGCCTTTGAACTTAGGAAGATTGTACTAGCCGATCCAGGCATCATCGGGACGACCAGAGATGTCTGGCTTCCAGCCGATGACGATATCGATATGCTTATGAAGGGGTATATCAACCGCGAAGTAGCAGAGTCGGAACGGCGCGTAAAGGATAGGGAGATAGGATGGATAGATGAACTGATAGCAAGGGGCGCTATAGAAAAGCGGTTTAACACCACCTTCTTTACCAGCGGCGACTCAAGGGAGCCGGAACTTTCAGGTATATGGGGGGCCGCCGTCGGCTCTATCTACACCATGCTGGTTACTCTCCTCCTGTCTTTCCCCATAGGCGTAATCACTGCTGTCTACATTGAGGAGTTTGCGCCTAAAAACAGGTTTACAGATATTATAGAGGTGAACATCAACAACCTTGCCGCAGTGCCCTCCATCGTCTTCGGCCTGCTTGGCCTTGCTCTCTTTCTCAACTTCTTCGGCCTTCCCCGTTCGGCGCCCCTTGTGGGGGGGCTTGTGCTGACCCTTATGACCCTTCCGACTATCATCATTTCGTCGCGCGTGGCGCTGCAATCGGTTCCCCCCTCTATAAGGGATGCGGCCTTCGGTGTGGGCGCATCAAAGATGCAGTCCATAATCCACCATGTGCTCCCTCTTGCCCTTCCTGGGATGATGACGGGAGCCATCATTGGCCTGTCACGCGCCCTCGGAGAGACGGCGCCTCTGCTCATGATAGGTATGGTGGCCTTCATAGTCGACATACCGGGAGGATTCTTTGATCCCGCAACGGTGCTGCCTGTGCAGATATACCTATGGGCCGACTCGCCTGAAAGGGCCTTTGTGGAAAGGACATCGGCTGCGATTATGGTGCTGCTTGCATTTCTCATCCTTATGAACGGCTTTGCTGTATGGCTCAGGAACAGGTTTGAGATAAGATGGTAAACAAAAAACTTACCGCAAAGGCGCAGCCAAAAGCAGGCGCTTCCAAGCGAGACCGCAAAGAAAAAATAATAACTTCAGAATCTTATCTCTGCGCTCTTTGCGCTTAATAATCAGTCTTTTTAAGGAGAAATTATAGTGCCCGAAACTGAAACTACAGAAACGACAGGCAAACCATTTCTTGCAGATGGCGAGGCCAGGATCAAATGCCGCAATGTAGATATATTCTACGGAGAGAAGCAGGCGATCAAAAAAGTGAGCGTTGATATCGGCTCAAATGAGGTGACGGCCTTTATCGGCCCTTCCGGCTGCGGCAAGTCGACGTTCATACGGGCCATCAACCGGATGAACGATACCATAGCGATATGCAGCACAAAGGGAAGCATCTCTATCGATGGTGAAGAGATCTATCACCCTGATGTCGATACTGTGGAACTGAGGGCAAGGGTAGGTATGGTCTTTCAAAAGCCCAACCCTTTTCCCAAAACGATCTACAACAACGTCGCCTACGGACCTAAAATTCACGGGATAGCCCGGAATAAAAGCGAACTTGATCAGATCGTCCAGTCAAGCCTGGAGAAGGCGGGGCTCTGGAAAGAGGTTAAGGACAACCTTAATCACCCTGGAACGGCTCTGTCGGGTGGCCAGCAGCAGCGGCTCTGCATTGCCCGCGCTATTGCGGTGCAGCCCGACATCATACTCATGGACGAGCCATGCTCCGCACTCGATCCCATAGCTACGGCCAGGATAGAGGAACTCATCAATGAACTGGGCGCCCAGTTCTCCA
>JAVVFD010000162.1:0-5645 GCA_032250935.1 bacterium | reverse complement strand
ATTCAGGCAAGATGAGCGTGGAAGGGATTGTGCTTTCCCGCGAAGATAAAGGGGCAGGAAAAAGACTTGGCATATTAGTTGACACAATTTTCAGTGCAGGTGAGCCGGTTGGCGTAAATGGGAAAGTCCTTTTAAACCTTGCATCCGGCGGGGATGGCCTTTTGCCGGGCGATAGGGTCAGGTTTTGGGGACATTTAAAAAGGCCGAGAAATTTCGGGAACCCCGGCGGCTTCGATTATGAGGCATTTCTAAAAGAGCGGGGCATCCGCGCCACATCCTTTTTGTCAGATGACGGGCAACTGGCGGTCATGGGAGATGCCAGCCCTTTCTGGCAGGCATTGTACAGCTTTAGGAAAAGGGCTGAAAAAGCGATATCTGCCGCTACAGGCGGGGATGCCGCCGCCGTTCTTTCAACCATTACCCTTGGTAATAAGGGCTGGATGGGGGAGGACCTGGCTGATTCCTTCAGGAAGTCGGGAACTGCCCACCTCTTTGCCATCTCCGGTCTGCACATGGGGATAGTGGCCTATTTCTTTTTTTACCTGCTGAGGTGGCTCCTGTCGAGAAGCGAAAGACTTCTACTTAGTAACAGCGCTGCAAAGTTTGCGGCGCTCCTTACCATGATCCCCCTTTCAATCTATCTGCTGGCATCGGGCATGGCTACCTCTGCCGTCAGGGCCTATATTATGGTCTCCGTCTTTCTTCTTTCCGTTGTTGTTGAAAGGGAAGGGGAGGTCTTTAATACCCTTGCTGCCGCCGCCCTTATAATCCTGTTTATCTGGCCAACGGCCCTTTTTGAAGTAGGTTTTCAGCTTTCTTTTACGGCGGTAATATCGATAGTTTACATGGTGCCAAGGCTTGAGGAGATTTTACTTCCTGCCAGAGAAAAAATGGATAATGCTCTGCTTAGGAAATTCTATCTCTTCATCCTTGTCTCAATCGCGGCATCTGTCGGCAGCGCCCCTTTAATTGCCCATTATTTTATGGAGCTCTCTTTAGTCGCTGTCTTTAGCAATCTCTTTCTCATCCCCCTGCTCGGCTTTATGGCTGTTCCCCTTGCAAGTCTGGGCCTCTTTTCATCCCTCTTTTCCGTTCAGCTTGCAACTATCTTTTTTATTCCCGCAGCCCTTCTTTCAGATCTAGCCATCTTCATCTCGTCATATATATCCGCCCTTCCATTTGCATCAATACTTGTATCTCCGCCGGGGATGGTCGAGATAATTTTCTACTACATGTTTCTAATAACTGTTTTTAGATTAAGGGGAAGGGTTTTTTTCTCATCGGCCCTTATTATTCCGCTTATCTTTGCTTCTCTAAGCTATCTGGGCGCAAGCGCCGATCATTCAAAAGGAAGGCTTGAGGTCGATTTTTTAAGTGTGGGCCAGGGGGAATCGACTCTTATTAGTTTTCCCAATGGCAAAACCATGCTAATAGACGGAGGGGGGTTTTATAACAACTCCTTTGATACGGGAAAGATGATTATAAGGCCATTCCTTTTGACAAGGGGCATAAAAAAGATAGATTATATGGTATTGACCCATCCCCATCCCGATCATATGTATGGCCTCTTGCACCTGCTTAAAGAGTTCGAGATAGGCAAATTCTGGCTGGCAGATGGCCCCGCAATAGACGATATCCAGAAAGATATTATGGATATAACAGTGAAGAAAGGTATAAAGAGGCGTATGCTAAGTGCAGATGATGCCGACATGGATATAGGCGGCGCAAGGGTAGAAATATTAAACCCTGCGACAGGTTTTTCCGGAGGGGCAGACAGCGATTCCAAAATCAATAACTGTTCCATAGTAATGAGAGTGGCATATGGTGATATCGCTTTTATGCTCACAGCCGATCTGGAGCTTGAAGGAGAAAGAAAGATCCTCTCCGGTGGACGGTCTATAAAGGCCGATGTGATAAAAGTTCCCCATCACGGCAGTCTTACATCAAGCAGCGTCAAATTTATTAAGAAGGTAGCGCCAGAATATGCCCTCTTTTCGGTTGGACACCAGAACCGGTTTCGTTTTCCAAGAGAAGAGGTTGTAAAAAGATATCTTGATGAAGGCGCAAAGATATTGAGGACAGATATTAGCGGCGCTGTAAGTTTTAATACGGATGGAAAGGTTTTGACAATGGAAACCTTCAGGTAGCCGGAAGTCTTTCAGATCTTCACCCAATCTACAACATGCTCGGATAAATCCTCGTCATCAAAATCGAAATTATCCTCGGAGACAACCCTGCCTTTCATGGATATGCCGGCTCTATGCACAGAATCGGGATCGCCTGAAATAAGAGGATGCCAGGACGGGAGGTCTCTTCCCTCATGGATCAGGCGATAGGCGCAGGTAACAGGCAGCCAGTGTATGTCCTCAATATTTTCAGGTGTGAGCTGGAGACAGTCATATTTAAGCGCCCTGCGGCCACTATACTCCATGCAGCGACCGCTGCCGGCATCCAGAAGGGAGCATGCCACATTTGTATAGTAATAGTCACCGCTGTCTTCGTCCTCTATCTTGTTAAGGCAGCAAAGTCCGCAGCCGTCACATAGAGATTCCCATTCTTTTTTGCTCATTTCGGCAAGTGCCTTGCTTTGGCAGAATGGAGGTTTTCTGTCGTGCATGAAGGTGTTTCCTTTGGTTGGGTTTTACTGTTAGTGTATCCTGACAGGGCAGGGTGGCAGCAGCTTTTTATTTCCTGTCAGTTTCTATTTCTTGCCAGGCGACCAATCGCATGCCGAAGCACTCTTGTCGGCTTGATCTTGAGGCTGTTTTTGTTCATTATCGGGAAGAGGTTTTATGTAAGCTTCCAGCTCGATAAATATCTCTTCCTTAGTCGGAAAACGCCCGCCTACCTTGTTTTTGTCGAATACGTTTTTGCCGTCAATGTGGACCGTGAATATTCCACCTGAACCTTCAGTAAGCAGAGGTTTGATGCCGTACCTTCCTTCAATGGCGGCCGCCAGACTGGAGGCCTCGGGGAGGTAGTTTCACTCGCCGCAGTATGTTATCTCGACCTTTATATCGCTCATAATTGCATCCCTTTTCACTTAAATAAGGCCGGCGGTTTCGCTCTGCACCCATCCAACAAGGCCTTTTGTTGTGGATATTTTCAACCAATTACTGTCTTCATCCAATACCTTCACTTTTGCGCCCCTGTTTATAGAGGCAACGGCTTCGCCATTATCGGCAGGCAATTCAAAGACAGGGGCCTTGTCAGCTATGACTATGGCAAAATTTGTTGATTCCTGATGATAGATCTGAATAGCTCCAATTCCGATGAAAAAAATCGTTATTAAGGCAAAGGCGCCGCTTAGTTTGGCAAGTTTCTTCCTGCGCTCATCCTTTGAAGACAAAACGCGCAGACTTAAGGTCAGAAAGAGCATGGCGTAGAAAAAGCTTATCATGTCGGCGGTTTGATTTAAGGTTATAATGCCGGAGAGCAGACCTCCTGAACCGGGAGTTTCTTCCCCGGCAGATATCTGTTTTCTAACAAGAGAAAGGTTGTAGCTTACGTCGTCATTTCCGGGGGAGAGTTCAAGGGACTTTTCGTAATTAAGAATGGCCCTTCCCGCATCGCCTGTCTTTACATAGGCATTGCCAAGGTTGTAGTAGACATCTGGATTTGTCACTCCTTTCTCTATGATCCCCTTATAGCCTGCTATAGCTTCCTCATATTTCCCGTTTGCAAAAGAGAGGTTAGCCATGGAGAAGAGTTGCTCCTTTGATGCGCCGTAGACGGTATGAGCTGCGCCGCTTGTAATGATAGCGAGCGTTAGTATGAAAACTGTTTTTTTAATCATTATCTGCCTGGCCTCCTTAAGCCCAGTCCCTCACAGGAGTGGATAATATCTTTTACCTCTTTATGAAATGCCTTCATCTCTTCCTGCCCGTATCTCGCAGGTGAAAATCGTCCCATTTCTGCCATGGAGAGGGACTTCTCTATCCGGGCAAGAAGTTCCCGGGGCATTCCTGCCTGGCTTAGAGCCAGATGTATTTCTTCCTTAGGCATTGCGGCAGAAGGCAGGTCTAAAAGATAGACAAAATAATCGTTCAGTATGGCCGCAGTTTCGGAGAAGAAATCCCTGCTATTTTCCGGATTAATGAGACTGCCGGCCTTTCTATGCTCCTCTAAGGCCCTCTTTATTCCCTTTAATCCCCCGGCTCGCTTATTGATAATTTTTTTCAAAAAGATTGCAATCAGGAGGATGAAAGGTGGAAATATAAGCATTACAAGATGAGCGCCGCTTATATATGAAAGCGGGTTCCAGTTATCCAGCTCACTCTTCATATGGATCGGTCTTAAAGTCTTCTTTTGGACATTGCTGCCGTAGAACTCGGCCTGATCGGGATCAGAAGACAGGACTCCTCCCCGGCCGGAATCAAGCACTGTAAGGTTGATCTCCTTCGTATGAAGGGTCTTGAAAAGTTCCTCCGCCGGATCAAAGTATGTAAACTTAAATATGGGAAGTTGTACATTGCCAGGCTTTAAGGTTATAAAGAGAAATTCGAAGGTCTTGGTTCCGCTTATCATGTCGTTAAGTGTCGAGATATCTACGCTATCTTTCGGCTCATATCCCCTCAAGAATTCCGATTCTTCATATGTGGGGGGAGAGATTGCGTTGATATTTCCAATGCCTGCTATCTTTACTTTTACCGTGACAGGCTCGCCATCTTTGACCTTGGTAGCCTCTATATCGGTGGATATACTGAAGTTGCCGACCGCTCCCTGAAAACCTTCAGGCTCAGGAGGGAGGGGCAAGACCTCCAGTTCAAGAGGCTCCGTAGTCAGGGTTGTAGGCCTTGCAAAGGGGTCCAGCTTTACAACTATGTTGGTGCTGCCGATCTTTATGAGACCCTCTTTTGCAGGATAGAGCACCTTTTTAATATCTTCCCTTAGATACCTTTCGCCTCTTATTATAACCTCTTTCTGATCAGTGCTTCTTGGAAGGTCTTCAGCCCAGAAATCGGCAAAGGTGGGCGGATTATATTCCGGATTTTCCCATAGCCTTATCTTTCTGAAGAAGCTAAAGGTGTATAAAACAGCTTCACCCATATAGACCTGATCTTTATCGAGCGTTGCCGAGACAAGTATCCTTGCCAGCGGATCGGCCATCATGGTCGTTGTCTGGCCCGGCATCTCCTCCTCGGCAGCGACAGGGGCTGCGGCTGCAACCTTCACCTCTACCGGTTTGGAGGCAAAGACCTCACCCTTGTACTCTATACTCGCCTTGCCTACAAGAAATGAACCTTCGGATTTAGGCATAAGGATGTATGTTATCGTTTTTGAAGAGCTGATCCTGCCGTTAATCCATGAAAAGTTGGATGAGGTGGATGGTCTTCTCATAATGTCAAATCCGTCGTAGCTTATTTCGTAAGGCTCTGGCAGAGAGCCTATAACCTCTCCCGATATCTTCACAGTTAAAACCAGCCTGTCTTTCATAGTGAGGGAGGTCTTGTCGGTAAAAGCCTCGATAGCTATCTCCGAGGCTATTGCCGTTGAAGGGATCAATGCAAACAGCAAGCCCCCCGATATAAATAATATTTGCAGTCTTTTTTTAATATTCATAATCACCAGTCTTTTTCTGTTTTTGCGGGTCTTTCACCTTTTAACATATCCTTCATTGTTTGTAAATCGATATTGCGGTCCCC
>JAVVFD010000161.1:0-5754 GCA_032250935.1 bacterium | reverse complement strand
TTTACTGGAAACTTTGGAGGAGACTAACTGGAAACACTTCAGGAGATTTGGTGGAAACGATGGAGGAGATTATGCAGCCTGAATTCAATTCTTGCTAAAATATATGAAAAATGTTAGCGTAAAGCATTATTTTAATTGATGATAAATAGATAGTTTGAAGGAGTAAATTGAAGTTTAACGAGCTGGAAATTAATGAATATGTGCTAAAAGGGATCGAAGAGGCTGGGTTTACCGAATGCACTCCCATACAGGCGATGACTTTGCCCATCTCGCTTACAGGCAGGGATCTGGCAGGTCAGGCCCAGACAGGCACAGGTAAAACGGCCGCTTTTTTGCTTGCTGTTTTTACAAGGTTGCTGGCGTCGAAGAGGAAGAAGGGGGCCGCCGGCAACCCTGGAGCTGTAATACTCGCCCCGACGAGAGAGCTTGTTGCGCAGATAGAGAGAGACGCTTTTTTACTGGGTGGTTTTACCGGTCTTAAGACAGTTGCCGTATATGGTGGAGTCGATTACGGCAAACAGCGTGATGACCTTAAAGATGACGTAGACATAATTGTAGGCACGCCAGGAAGATTTATTGATTATCTCAAGCAGAAGGTCTTTACTCTTAAGGATGTTGAGGTGATGGTGCTGGACGAGGCCGATCGGATGTTTGATATGGGCTTTATCAAAGATATCCGTTTTATCATGAGGCGGCTCCCGCCTTATGATAAGCGGCAGACCATGCTTTTTTCAGCCACCTTGTCTGCCAGGGTGAAGGAGCTGGCCTACGAGCATATGAATAACCCGGAATATTTTTATATCAAGCCTGAACAGGTAACGGCAGAGAGGGTAAAGCAACGCCTCTACAATGTGTCAAAGCGCGAGAAACTGAGTCTTTTTCTGGGCCTGTTAAAGAACGAGGGGTGGCAAAGGACGGTTGTCTTTGTCAACACCAAAAGGGAAGGGGAAATACTTGACAGCAAACTGCGCTGGAACGGTTATGAGTGCGGTGTCATAACCGGCGACATTCCCCAGAAGAAAAGGATGAGTATACTCGATGGTTTTAAAAAAGGAGACCTGTCGGTATTGATCGCGACCGATGTGGCATCCAGGGGACTTCATATCGACGGAGTTACGCACGTGCTGAATTATGACCTGCCTCAGGACGCCGAAGACTACGTCCATCGCATAGGGCGTACGGCAAGGGCAGGAACGGAAGGTGAGGCAATATCCTTTGCCTGTGAAGAGTATGCCTACTATCTGGAATGTATTGAAGAACTTATAGGGGTAAAGGTGCCGATAGAATGGGCAGAGGACGAACTTTTTGTCAAAGAAAGAGAGGGTAATCCTCCACCACGCCCCAGGTATCATGCTCATGGCAATAAAAAAGTGGCCGACAGGCGCGAAGGTCATGCCAGGAAACACCAGAGGGGGCGAACAGGTGGCCAGGGCTCAGGAGGAGGACGTAAATCCAGCTAAAGCTGGATTTTTTTTCTAAATGATTTATAACTACTTCAGGAAGGGTCTGTACTAATGATAGGTGGAATTCTTAATAAGATAGTAGGCAGCAAGAACGACAGAATATTGAAGAAGATCAGGCCTCTTGTTGAAAAGGTGAATGCTCTGGAGGCTGGAATGCAGGCGCTTTCGGATGATGAACTAAAAGCCCTTACCCCCCTGTTCAAGGAAAGGGTTGCCGGAGGTGAAAGCCTGGATGAGCTTCTTCCCGAGGCCTTTGCCGCAATCAGGGAGGCCTCTGTGCGGGTCCTTGGCATGCGCCACTTTGATGTTCAATTTATAGGTGGAATTGTGCTTCATGGCGGAAGTATTGCAGAAATGAAGACCGGTGAAGGTAAGACGCTTATGGCAACCCTTCCCGTATATCTTAACGCCCTTTCAGGTAAGGGAGTTCACGTCGTCACCGTAAATGACTATCTTGCCAGAAGAGACGCTGAGTGGATGGGAAAGCTCTATAACTTCATGGGTCTTAGCGTCGGTAATATACTGCACGGCATGGATGATGAGGAGAGGAAGGCTTCCTACGCTTGCGATATAACCTACGGAACAAATAATGAATTCGGCTTCGACTATCTGCGCGATAATATGAAGTTTACTATCGAAGAATATGTTCAAAGGGATCTTAACTTTGCCATCGTTGATGAGGTCGATTCCATACTTATAGACGAGGCCAGAACTCCTCTGATTATTTCCGGCCCTACAGAAGATTCGACGGATAAATATTATCATATAGATAAGATTATACCAGGCCTTAAGAAGGAAGAGCATTACAATATAGACGAAAAGGCAAGGAGCGCCCTTCTCACGGAAGAAGGTGTAAATCAGGTTGAAAAGGCGCTTAATGTGGACAACCTGTATAGCCCGCAGAATATAGAGACACTTCATCATGTAACGCAGGCCCTGAAGGCCCATGCACTGTTTAGAAAGGACGTAGATTATGTGGTGAGAGACGGAGAGGTGATGATCGTGGATGAATTTACCGGAAGGCTTATGCCTGGACGGAGATTCAGCGACGGGCTTCATCAGGCTCTGGAGGCGAAAGAAGGCGTTAATATAGAGAATGAAAACCAGACTCTTGCCTCTATAACATTTCAGAACTATTTCAGGATGTATGAAAAGCTCTCCGGTATGACAGGTACGGCCGAGACTGAGGCTGAAGAGTTTATGAAGATATATAGCCTGGATGTCGTTGTAGTCCCCACCAACAGACCTTTGGTCAGGAAGGACTTCAATGATGTTATTTACAAGACAGAGCGCGAGAAATTCGATGCCGTTGTAGAGGAGATCAAAGAGCTAAACGAAAAGGGGCAGCCCGTCCTTGTCGGCACCATATCCATAGAGAAATCGGAGACCTTGAGCGCCTTCCTTGTAAAGAAGGGTATAAAACATAACGTTCTTAATGCGAAAAACCATGCCGGTGAGGCCAGCATCGTAGCGCAGGCAGGCAGAAAGGGGAGCCTTACTATCTCTACCAATATGGCAGGTCGTGGTACGGATATAGTCCTTGGCGGTAATCCTGAGTTTCTTGCGAAGGAGCTGGTTGCAGACACTGAAAGCGAGGAGTATAAGAATACTCTCGAAAAGATGAAACTTCAGTGCGAAAAAGAGAAGGAAGAGGTGCGGGCTGCGGGAGGCTTGCATATTCTAGGCACTGAGCGGCATGAAAGTAGAAGGATTGATAATCAGCTAAGGGGTCGTTCGGGAAGGCAGGGAGACCCCGGTTCGTCGCGTTTTTTCCTGTGCCTGGAGGATGATCTTTTGAGGATCTTCGGCTCCGAGAGGATAGCCTCAATAATGGAGAAGCTTGGAATGGAGGAAGGAGAGCCTATAGAGCACGGCCTCATATCCAGAGCGATAGAAAATGCCCAGAAGAAGGTAGAGGGTCACAACTTCGATATAAGAAAGCACCTCCTTGATTATGATGACGTAATGAACCAGCAAAGGTCCGTCATATACGGCAGGCGCAGGGAACTATTAAAAGGTAAAGATATAAAAGACTCCATTTCCGATATTATCGAAGAAAGCTGTGAAGAACTGGTTTATTCTTTTATTGATGAGAAAACTCCCTCCTCGGAGTGGGACCTGGAACCAGTTAAGGATGCATTCGCCGAGCAGTTCAGACTAAAGCTCAGTATCAGCGACGAGCTTGTCAGCAAGGGGAACCTGGCTGAGCTTAATGCGGCTTTGCTTGAGCAGGTAAAACAGGTTTATGCCTTAAAAGAAGAACAATTGGGCCCGGACCTTCTAAGGCATATTGAAAAGGTTATCATGCTTCAGACCATAGATACCCTCTGGAAAGAACATCTCCTTTCCATGGATCTTCTAAAAGAGGGGATCGGCCTTAGGGGCTACGGACAAAAAGACCCGAAGCAGGAGTATAAGAAAGAAGGCTATCAGATGTTTATGGATATGATGGGGAGGGTCTATTACGATGTAGTACAAAAACTGTTCTCCGTCCAGATATCAAGAGAAGAGGACGCCTCTTTCCTTGAAGAAAGACAGGAGCAGAGAATGTTTCTCGGCAGGGGCGAAGGAGGGGAGCCGGAAGAAAGATCGCCCGTAAAAAGAGAGGGTGATAAAGTGGGGAGAAACGATCCCTGCCCCTGTGGAAGCGGTAAAAAGTATAAAAAGTGCTGTGGAAAGTAGACGCAGACCTGCTGATTAGCTTGCGATTGAAAAGGGGGAACTTTTATAGGGTTCCCCCTTTTTTTGATGGGGACTCTATGATATAAAAATGCCAGAGGGTATTGTAATTAATATTCAAGACAGACAATTAATGAGGAACAATAATGAAAATTAAGGGCTTTAAGTTCTCGGGGATATCGGCAAATATTAAAAAAAACGGAAGAAAAGATCTCGGCCTCATCTGCGGGGAGGGGCCACTTTCAGTTGCAGGGGTCTTTACCTCTTCTTCAATTAAGGCCGCACCCGTTGTGCTGGATATTGAGCGGATAAAAGGTGGATCTGCCCGCGCAGTAATTGTTAACAGCGGCAACGCCAATGCCTGCACGGGCGAGGCGGGGATGAGGGATGCTATAGCCACTTCAAGTTTTCTTGCTGCTGAACTCGGTGCCTTAGAAGAAGAGGTGCTTGTCTCTTCCACGGGCGTTATAGGCCAGAGGCTTCCGGTGGAGAAGATTAATGCAGCCATTCCTGAATTAGTCGCAGCTCTTGATTATGACAACGTTCAAGACTTTGCCGAGGCCATAATGACAACCGATTCTTACCCTAAGATGCATTCTGTTACCAGTAAGATAAACGGCAAGGATGTAAGCATTACAGGAGTGGCAAAGGGTGCCGGTATGATATCGCCTAATATGGCCACCATGCTCTCCTATGTAATGACCGATGCCGCAATTAATTCAAAGATGCTTGCTCACGCCTTGAAGGTGGCTACAGATGTGAGTTTTAACAGTATTACCGTTGACGGGGATATGAGTACAAACGATACTGTTATCGCTCTTGCATCGGGCGCAAGTGGCGCAGATATTGTTGAAGGGGAGACGGGGCATCTTGAATTTATTTCCATGCTTAAAGAGTTGATGATAGAGCTTGCAAAGATGATCGTCAGGGATGGGGAGGGAGCAACAAAACTGATTGAGCTTAAAGTAAAGGGTGCAGATAGTAAGGAGGATGCAAAAAAAGCGGCTGTGAAAATTGCCAACTCACCTCTTGTTAAAACTGCGTTCTACGGTGAAGACGCGAACTGGGGCCGCATTGTTGCAGCTCTTGGCGGCACGGATATCAAGCTTGATGAAGCAAAGCTCGATATCTGGTTCGATGATGTCTGTATTGTAAAAGATGGGCTTTTTAAAGGAGTGGAGGCTGAAGAAGAGGCAACAGAAAGGATGAAAAATAAAGAGATCTCTTTGACCGTAAATATCAATATGGGGCCTCATGAAGCTACTCTTTGGACATGTGATCTTACCCATGATTACATAAAGATTAATGCCGAATACCGCAGTTGATAAATTTATTATTTTTGTTTTTTAATTTTAATGTTCTGTTTCTACGAAAATTGCTGGAAATTAGCGTTTTTAAGGGTTTGATAAACTCTCCCAATCCACCGCCTAATATTTGGTAAGCTCTTTTGACGGCTTTTTTGACGTAATGTCAGCTTATTGCCGGCATCATATCGCAGCTGGTTTTATATTCTCGGTTTTCAAGGTTTCTTTGAAATTTTTTCAGTATAAACAATAGAGGGATATGGCTGGAAACAACGATGGAAAGATTGAACTCCTCGCTCCGGCCAAAG
>JAVVFD010000160.1:0-5861 GCA_032250935.1 bacterium | reverse complement strand
CATACGACTGGATTCCCGCTGGAGTTTATCCCGTACTTGATACGGGGCGGGAATGACGAAACGCAGCAAGCTGCGGGAAATTCAACCCCAAGCAATTAAAAATAGGCATGCAGGAAAACGATGAAGATGATTCTTCCAAATATTAGGTTGACGCGCCTCGTTAAAGGCCATAAAATGGTAGTAAATTACGTACATTACAAAAAGATCTAGTGTTATCTCGGTCAACCGAACGATAAAGCTCACAGCTCTAATTGTTGCTCATCCTGAAATTTATAATCTGAAAAAATTAGCTGAAATATGAAAAAAATATTGTTCATTACCCCCCCATTTCATGCCGGAGTTGTTGAAGTTGCAGGGCGCTGGGTCCCTCTCAATATGGTCTATCTGACAGCAGCGGCAAGAGAGGCAGGCCTTGAGGTTCATCTTTACGATGCCATGACAAAGGGAGTTGGACATGAAGAGATTAAAGCCGAGATAAAAAGGATAAAACCAGACTACGTGGCCACAACGGCGATCACCTGTTCTTCTCCCGACTCTCTGGAGGTAGTAAAGAACGCAAAGAAGATATACCCTGAGATAACAACAATCATGGGAGGGATCCATCCCACCTTCATGTACGACGAGCTGTTCGATCTTGCAGAGGGCACTCTCGATTTTGTCATCAGAGGAGAAGGTGAGATAACCGTAAAAGAACTACTAATGGCAGTTGAAAGTGGTGACAATCTTAACGATGTAAAAGGGATTGCATTCAAAAAAGACGGTGAGACCACAGTTACAGCTCCCAGACCTCTAATGCCGGCGTCAGAACTGGATAAGCTCCCCCAGGCATGGGATATCCTTGACTGGAAGGACTATGTCTACTTCATTCTACCTGACTCCAGACTGGGCGCAATAGCAACGTCAAGGGGCTGCGACAAGGAATGCACCTTCTGTTCACAGAGGATCTTCTGGGAAAAGTCCTGGAGAGGAAGGAGTCCGGAATCGCTCATTAAAGAGGTGGAAGTGCAACACAAGGAGTACGGTGTCAACGTCATACTTCTCACAGACGACTACCCCACACTTGACAGGGAAAGATGGGAGACCTTCCTAGACCTGCTGATAGAGCGAGAATGGCCGATCTACTTTCTCATGGAAACGAGGGTGGAAGATATCCTGAGAGATGAAGATATCCTGCACAAATACAGGAAAGCAGGAATTATACATATCTACGTAGGAACAGAGGCGGTAAGCCAGGAGACGCTCGACTATATCAAAAAGGACGTCCAGTCAGACGACTCCAAGGAGGCGCTCAGGCTCCTTAACAAGCACAACATCATCACAGAGACCTCCATGATACTCGGCTTTCCTGAGGAAACAAAAGAATCGATAAAGACGACATTTGAAATCGCCACGGAATTCAACCCCGACTTCTGCCACTTCCTCGCCATCTGCCCATGGCCATATGCCGATATCAATGAAGAGCTGGAACAGTACATCGAGGTAAGGGACTATAAAAAATACAACCTCATCGACCCGATAATAAAGCCTAAGAATATGACTCTTGAAGAGATTGACACGGCGATTGTAGACTGTTACAGGGATTTTTACATGGCCAAGATGCACGAGATGCTGGCCCACCCAGACGAGTTCAAGAGGGACTACCTCATCACATCAATGAAGCTTATGATGAACTCATCATTTCTTGTCAACAAGCTGGGGCATATGGAAGGGATGCCGGAAGAGATGAAAATGCAGATGGCGCCGGGGGGTAAGCTTCACAAGCTCATGGTGAAGATGAATAAGGGACTGCTGAAGAAATTCAACAAGTGTCCATTCTAGTTTTGCTTCAGAAGTAACTCGCCCAAAGATCACAATTAACAACAACCTCGAAGCGCCTTTATATTATTCAACTGGGCATCAATTGAATAAAGTCGTTTAGGCGCCTCAAATTCAATAACAGGATAATTGTCGCTATTTATTTTACTGCCGCGCGTAAATATTGAAGCCTTCTCACTGCCGAACAGATACCCCCTCATTACATCAGATGGTTTATCTATGCCTATATTTTTTAACAAGCTCCTTACAGGAGGTGCATAAAAAGCATTCACTATACCTTTAAAATCATTGAATTCATGATCCATGGAACCCATAACAATAATATCACTTGACGTATACATCCATACGCTTACGTAAGGAAATACCTCTTTAAAGGTTTTAATTAATATTTTTACATCCTCCGTTTTAAGGTTATATATCTGTAGCCATTGCGCCATTATACCGCCGCGATTCAACCGTTCCGAAGCTATCTGAAAAAATTCTCGCGTAAAAAGATTAGAAACACCGGTAATCCATGGATTTGAAGGCTCATTTATGATTACGTCATATTTTTCATCCGTATAGGTGAGATAGTTCCTGCCATCTGCCAAAATCATGTTCAAGCCGGAGTAATTCAGAGAATCATGATTCCATATTTTAAAAAAAGTGCTGGCATGCACAACATCTTTAGAAAGTTCTATACAATCAATATATTCAGGGCTGAACTGCTCTGCTACACCTAACGAGACCCCCGTACCCAGTCCGATAATTGCAACCTTCTCCGCCCTGCCTCTAACCATCAATGGCAGAGCTGCTACCATTGTCTGAGTCTTCATATCATCGTCAAACGTACCCCCTTCTGTCTTGCCGTTAACCTGAAGCGTCATATGATTTTCCACTTGCGTCACAGCCACCGTCCCGATCCTGCCTTCATGGATCCACCTCAGGCCATACCTGTCTTCTAAAAATGACTTCAAATTTTTACTCTCTTTGAAATTGTCCCTGTAAAGATCGGCATAGACATAAAAACCTCGATTGAGTATATTCTGATTCCAGTCGGGCAGCCAATTGATAAAAAAAGCAAAAAAAGTGCCCAAAACTATTACAGATAGGGATTTTACCATCATTCCTATATCCTTGGTTTGAAGGATGAGCGCCAAACCGGCAAAAAGGTTAAGCGCAGAGACGAGAAGTATCGATTTTTCCACTCCCAGTTCAGGTATGTAATAGAACCCTGCTATAAAGGACCCGAATATGCCTCCAACCGTATTAAATGAATAAGTTGCGCCGACGCTGTTACCGATGCAAGTGGTTCTATCCATGATAATTTTATTAACAACAGGAAAAGTTCCCCCCATAAATATGGTAGGAGGCAGTATCAGCAGGAGGACTATGATAAATGTTATTAATTCTAAAGAGAAAAAGCCCGAATAGAGCTTATTATAAAGATGTTGGAAAAGAAAAGGCATGTCGTCCCAGAAAGGAAGCGGAGCTATGGCGCAAATGAATATTAATATTTGAAGAATGCCAAAAAAGAGCAAAAGGTTCTTCCTGCCATCAATGAATCTGCCGATGAGAAAACTGCCTATGGCAATACCTAACAGAAAAACCGCCAATATTGCAGAAAATGCATATGTTGAATTCCCTACTATCATTACAAGCAAACGGGTCCACAAAACCTCGTAGGCCATAGAAGCAAATCCCGATATCATAAAGATCATCAATACAGTAGAAATTACGGGATCTTTTAAAAATCCAATATTCAATTTCGACTTGGATAAAAACACCTTCATATTAAATATATTTTTTCTTCTGTCCTCACGGTCTATAATAAATGCCGTCACCCCAAGGGAAAGGCTGATTATGGATGCAAGAATATTGGTTTCCATTACCCCGAATGCAGGAATAAGATAAAAACCGCATAATATTGTCCCCGTTACAGCGCCTAGAGTATTGAGACCATAGATCAGGCCGATACTGAAACCTTCCCTCCCCTTATCTGTTACAAAATATTTTGTAACCAGTGGTATGGTGGCTCCCATCATAGTTGCCGGAATTGAAATCAGCAGAAAATTTAATATATAGATGAGAGAAATCACAATGTTGTCGTGGTCGGCGAATATACCGGAATGAAAAGACGACAGGAAATTAGGAAGATAGGTTATGAGAAAGTAGAGAACGATAGAGGAAAGGCCTATTAAAACCTCGGTTACTGCATATGCCGAAAGATGTTTTCTGACGTAGTCAGAATGCCGCCCGGCAAAATAACTCCCTATTGCAAGACCGAACATGAAGGCTGAAATGACCGCGCTTATAGCCTCTATGCCGGTTCCAAAAACCAGCGTCATTAGCCTTGTCCAGATTATCTCGTAGACAAGCGCAGAAAAGCCTGAAAAAAAGAAGAGAGCAAGTATTAAAATTTTTTTATTTGTTTTAAACATACAACTTAACTTAGTCACCTCCATGTCTTAAATAGAAACATGAATTTTGTAGATCTAGTAAGTGCGTAAGTAAACCAATAATTTGTAATCAAATCTAAACTATATAGCGCTCCAAAACTAAAGATGCAAAGTCTATCTATTTAATAGGGTATAACAACATGTATACAGAATACAATAAGAAATTAAAAAATACCCTGAAAATCATATATTTAACTAGCTGGAAAACAAAAAAAGAGCTGCTGCAAACTAAATCAACCGTGCCGATTAAAAGCATTTACAATAAAGAATTCCCCTAAACAGGCTACTTCATCCCCAGGAATGGGTTCTGGTGTTTGACCTCCCTGAATGCCCTTCTCTGGGGATACTGTATCCAGAAAGAGGTAATATGCACGGAAGGAAAGCCGATCCTCGGAATCGCCCTGATCCTTTTTATTATCCTTGGCCAGGTGAACATCTCGGCCCTCAGCCAGTCAACCGCCTGTTCTCTCGCCTCCGGCGTCATATCAGGGTCGTCATGCGTATAAAGCGCCCTGTTCCCGTTAAAGGAATCCCACTCCGTACCCGGTATCATATAGTCCTTATACATGTTGTAAAGGCCCGTTCCAGGAAAGGGTGTGGTGAGAACGGGGTGACCCATCACGTTCAGTTCATCACAGATGTCGAGCGCCCTTTTAAAGTCTTCCTTGTTATCCTTGCGGCTCCCAAGCATGAGGAAGAGCATAACGTCGATACCGTGGTCCCTGATTCTTTTAACGGCATCCCTCCTCTCTCTCCCCTGTTTCGTGGTGGCGCTCAGTTCCTCCAGCGTATCCGGGTTTTCCGACTCCCAACCTACAAGGGCCGTAGTCATGCCGGCACGCCTGGCCCATTTGAGCATTTCGTCCGAACCCGGCTGCTGCACCATAACAAGATCACCGGAGCCGAACCAGGTCTTCCCCTTGACTTCAGAGGCCAGCGCCTTGTAAAGCTCCGTCGCCCTGTCTACCTTTGCCCAGATATTATCATCGATATTCCAGAACATTTTGTAAGGGCTTTCTGCAACCTCCCGGACTATCTCGTCAACAGGCCTGAAACGCAGCTTACGGCCATAGAATTCATGAACGGAACAAAAGGAACAGGTATGGGGACAGCCCCTGCCTGTAAAAAAGGAGCCGAAACGGTATTTGGTTCTAAGTATGCCGTGCCGGGGTCTTGGAAGCCCTTCCAGATTTGCCGTAATTCCACCGGCATAAACCTTTTTCAGCGCACCTCTTTCAGCATCGCTCAGGAATTCAGCCCAGACGTTTTCAGCCTCTCCCGTAATTATCGCGTCCGCATGCTGCAACACCTCTTCAGACATGGCAGACGCGTGAATCCCCCCCATAATGACCTTGGTCCCCCTTTCGCGAAGCAACTTGGCCATCCTGTAGGCCCATGTGGCCTGCGGGGTGAGCACTGTAAAGGCTACAATGTCAGCATCGACCGTATCGACATTGAACTTCTCAATATTGGCATCGATAAGGTCCACCTCAACGTCCGGATCGATTTGATATGTCAGGCCCGCCAGATATTCAAGCACTGGCGGCGCAATGGAGAGGCCCTTGCTCTCCTGACCCTGTTCGCCAAAGGGCGGAGAGATAATTAAAA
>JAVVFD010000015.1:0-28327 GCA_032250935.1 bacterium | reverse complement strand
GCAGAGACGCAGAGGACGCAAAGAAGAATAATATATTAACTTTGTGCTCTTTGCGTCTCTGCGGTGAATTTCAATTTCTTTCAGTCAATCAGATTTTCAGGAAAACTTCCATTCCCTGACCCAATATTCGGGGTCAGTGGGAACCTCCGGTGCACCCGTTAGTTCGCCCTTAAGATACCTGTCTATCGACTTTGCAGCCATCTTTGCCTGTCCCATTGCGAGTATAACGGTAGAGCCGCCAGTTATGGCGTCCCCGGCGGCAAATACTCCTTCCTTACTGGTCTGGCAGGTTTTCTCATCAACCATGATAACTCCCCACTTGTTGATACGCACCTTTTCATCCGTTGCAGGAATAATCGGATTTACATCGCAACCAAGGGCAAGTACTGCCGTATCGCAATCCTCGGTGAAAAACTCTCCTGTCGGCACAGGACGTCTTCTGCCTGAATCATCAGGCTCGGATAGTTCCATCTTCTCGCACTTTATGGCCTTAATGAAGTTGTTCTCGTCTGTAATAAATTCTACTGGATTTGAAAGCCACTTCCAGTTAAGGAATTCCTCTTCCGCATGTTCCACCTCCTCCGTCCTTGCCGGCGCCTCCTCGCGGGAACGACGGTAATAGCATGTCGTTTCTGCGCCAAGTCGCTTGGCGGTCCTTAAGGTGTCCATTGCCGTATTCCCGGCGCCTATAACGGCAACCTTTTTACCCTGATAGAGCGGGGTAGTAAATTTGGGGAACTTATCTGCCTGCATAAGGTATATACGCGTCAGATACTCGTTTGCCGAGTACACGCCGTTGGCATTAACTCCGGGGATGTCGAGCATCTTGGGAAGCCCTGCGCCGGAGCCTATAAAGACGGCATCAAAACCCTCGCTTTCAAGCAGGTCATCTAGGGTGAGGATCTTTCCTATAATCATATTGTACACAAACTGGACGCCGATTTTTTCAAGAAAGGCGATGTCCTCGTCTATTACCTCAAGGGGCAGTCTGAAACGTGGAATGCCGTATACCAGAACTCCGCCCGCCCTGTGAAAGGCCTCAAAGACAACAACATCATGTCCGCGGGTACGCAGTTCGTATGCGGCTGTAAGACCTGCAGGCCCAGCACCGATTATTGCCACCTTTTTACCGGTAGACTCTGGAATTACCGGCATTTCAAGCGTACCGTGCTCACGCTCGTAGTCTGCCGCATATCTTTCAAGGCAACCTATACCTACAGGTTCGTGCTTCTTCCCAACAATACATACGGCCTGGCACTGCTTATCCTGGGGACAGACCCGACCGCATATGGCGGGAAGGAAATTTGCCTCCCTGATCCTTGTTGCGGCCTCGGCAGGATTACCTTCCTCTATGAGCTTTATGAATCCCGGGATGTCTATCCCGACGGGGCAACCGCCTACACAGGCAGGCGTCTTGCACTGTATGCAACGCATCGCCTCGGCCTTTGCCATATCAGGCGTATAACCTTTGGGTACCTCCTCAAAGTGCTTTACTCTCTCGGCACCCGGGTGAAGGGGCATCTCCTGGTATGGGAGGTTCATCCGCTCCTTATTGCTTAGCTCCTTGATACACTCTTCAGACATAATCCTCTCCTATTCCAAATAAACCAGACTCTTTTCAGTGCCCCCTTGAGGGGTATAAGTGCCTTAACAAAAACAATATTCAGCACTTTCACAGCTTAATATTTTTTCTAATTTACTAAATCTCCAGTGTCGCGAGGGCCTTCTTTTCCTCTTCGACAAACATTTTTTGACGTTTAACAAGCTGGTCAAAATCGACATCATGCCCGTTGAAATCAGGGCCGTGGAAACAGGCAAACTTTGTCTCCCCGCCGACTGAGACGCGGCATGCTCCGCACATTCCCGTACCATCTACCATAATGGCGTTCAGCGAGACAAAGGTCTCTATTCCGTCCGGCCTCGTCATCTCGCTTACCGCCTTCATCATGGGGACAGGGCCGACTGCGAGAACATGGCTTACCTTTTCCCCGTCCATTATTTCCTTCAGAACGTCCGTAACGAGACCCTCTGTCCCTGCGGAACCGTCGTTTGTAGTCGGGTATACCTCGTCACAGACCTCGCCCAGCTCATCCATCATAAGAAGCAGGTCTTTGTTTCTTGCTCCCACTATACCTATAACCCTATTGCCAAGCGCCTTAAGATCGCGTGCCGTAGGGATGATCGCCCCCGTGCCGTAGCCCCCTCCTATTACAACGCATGTGCCTTCGTGCTTTTTCACATGGGACCGCTCACCCAGAGGGCCCACTATATCGGTAAAGCAGTCGCCTACGTTCATGGCGTTGATCTCGCTCGATGTCTTTCCTACAGCCATAACGATAATATGTATAGTGCCTGTCTCTTTATCCCACCCGCAGATGGACAGCGGGATTCGCTCGCTTTGCTCATGTGGCCTTACAATAATAAACTGCCCCGCCAGCAGCTTCTTTGCTATAAAGGGGGCCTCTATTTTGAAGTGAAATGTCTTTTCGCAAAGCTCGCGCTTTGCGACTATGCGGTAACTTTGCTTGTATCTGTCAGCCAGTGTTTCGGCAGCCTTGCAGTAGGGCAGGAAGTGCTCTGCCTCGTGGCGTACTATAAAAGCGTTGTCCCACTCATGCTGCTTGTCATTGCCCAGTATGGCGTTAAAGGCGGTAAATACCTTTTTCTTCTGGTCACAATGGAGTATCCCCTTCTTAAGCATCTTGCCGAGCGCCCGTGCCGCATCCTTCCTTACCAGTGGCTTACTGTCTGAAAGGAGCTTAAAAGATATGTCGAACATCTCCAGTTGAAGTTTTTCACCGAAGGCCTCTGATGAAAGTCTTAGAGTAAGTTTTCCTGCCGTGTAGAGCGCAGCGGCCCTTACCTGGTGGTTTTTCGATTTTGCTCTGCCAAGTATTTTGGGTATAGCCTTGACAACACTGTCACTACGGAAATAGGAAAGTGCCTGCATTATATTGATGAGGGCAAAGTCGTCTTCGCTGTTACTCTCCCAGCTATCGAGCAATGCGGCAACCGCGCTTTTGCCATTTAGGGCTATGGCCCTGCCGAGGTGTGCAGCCGATTCCGGGTCGGCATCTGTCAGTTCCGCCGTCAAAGCCCCCAAAACGGATTCACCGAAGCGGGCAATCTGTTTTTCCGCACGGTTTGCCAACCTCGTCATATCAGGTTTACCTGCATGATCATGATAGAATATTGTGCTCAGCGCCCCTGTAAGGTCTGTTTTTTCCCCCTCTGTAAGGTCGTCGCCCAGAGCTGCTATCTGGTCCAGCGCCCTGCCTATGGCCTCTTCACTGTCTATATTGATATTCCCTATAATTCCTTTAACTCTATCTGTCATAACTTATTACCCTGTCGATAAAAAAGGTTTATGATTAATGCGACACTAGACCGCATTATAAAAAAGTCTCGGTTTTTAATCTACTTTTTTTTCAAATCAGCCTGCTCCATCGCCTTAAGCTCTCCGTACAGCATCACCACTTTCTCCTTCAACTCTTCCCTCGTACCGTTATTTTCCAGGACGAAATCTGCGTGCTTAAGCTTTTCACTAATTGAAGATTGGGCCTTTATCCTTAAACGGGACTCATCAGGAGAAAGGCCGTCTCGTACAGCCAGCCTCTCAAGTATGATATCTTCATCGGCCGAAAGGACAATTACTTTATCCATCTCCCTGTAATTACCGCTTTCTATAAGGAGGGCGGCGTTAACGATGACGATAGAACGGGGCGCATCTTTTTCAATAAGGTCTATCCTCCGCCTTTCCTCCTCAATGATCTCAGGGTGGAGGATGGAATTAAGGAGTTCTCTTTTCTCGTCATCTGCAAAGACTATTTCGCCTAATGCCTTCCTGTTTAAAGAGCCATCCGCCTTAATAACAGCAGAGCCGAAGCTGTCCCTTATCGCTTGCCATGCCGGCATTCCTCTTTCTACAAGCTTGCGGCTTAATAGATCTGCATCTATGATCTTTGCCCCCAGATCTTTAAGTATCAGGGCAACGCTATTTTTCCCTGTAGCTATTCCTCCTGTCAAGCCTGCAAGCAGCATAAAAGCCCTCCCCCGCAAATCGGAAGCAATCCAATCTCCTTATATTCAAGCTTTTCTTTCAGCAAGAAGAACCATGTTCTTTCCAAGTTCTTTAGCCTTATACATTGCAGAATCTGATTCACTTATAAGCAGCTCTTCAATTGTCCTTAGGTCCATTCCTTTTTTTACACTATCCTTTAGAGACGACACACCGATGCTGCATGTTACAAGCCCCTTGATATTAAGAGGGGCTTCACCATCTTTTCCCTCTTTAATGAAAGTATTCCCTTCAATCGACTCTCTTATCATCTCGGCATATTGTCCTGCCATGGCGAGAGAAAAAGATGGGAAGATAATTACGTATTCATCTCCTCCATACCTTGCCGGAATGGCGCCTGTTTCCAAAAGAACCTCTTCCATTATTATGGCAACCTCTTTAAGTACACGGCTTCCGGCCAAATGTCCGTGGGTATCGTTTACCTCTTTAAAATGGTCAAGATCGAAAAAAACAAGGGAAAGCTCCCCGCCTTCATCAACGGCTTTCTGCACTTCAAAGGCCAGCCTTTCGTAAAAATATCTGTCGTTGTAAAGACCGGTTAGATTATCCTGCTTTGATAGCTCCTCAAACCTCCTGGCATCAAGGGAGTTTGCTATAAGCATTGATGTATATTTGGCAAATATTTCAAGAATAGCTAAATCCTTTTCATCAAAGTTGACCTTTTCCTTCCTGTTGATTAGCTCTATTACACCTATTACAGAACCTTCTATCTTTACAGGCAGTGCCAGAATTGACCGTGATTCGAATTTGGTTTTCTTGTCTATCTTGGAATAAAACTTTCCGTCTTTTTTCACGTCTTCGCTTAAATAAGGCTCTCCACTACAATAGGTGGTCCCGACAATCCCGACATTATCTGGAATAGACGTTCCAACAAGCACTTCAGAGCCCACACCGAAACAGGCCACAAAATAGAGCTTGCCATCTAGCTCTTTCTTCCATTTCAAAAGAGGGTCATCAAGAAGAATAGAGCCGGAATCGGAAGGGACAAACTCGTTGGCCCTAAGCAATATCTCTTTGAGGACATCTCCCAAATCCTTTTCCCGGATAAAGTGCCTGCTTTTGTTTTTTCTGCAGAGGGTCCTGTCAAGGACAGCTTTGTTCGCAATATTTATATTCAAGCTTACTCTCCGGCTTAGCCCATGCCGTGGCCATTTTTATTGATCATCAATATCGCCCCCTGTCTGCCCGTCTTTTCGCCATCTCTTCTATGGGAATAAAATAGACCATCGCTGCAGCATGTGCAGTAAGGCGAAAGAGATACGTTGCTGTATGGTATCCCGGCAGTATTCAGCTGTAAGAGGTTCGCCCCTGCAAGATCAAACATCCACCTGCCTGCTTTTTCCGCAGCAGAAAGGGCCTCGGAAGGAGAAAAAACTTTCGACCATACGTCGGGTCTTGCCTTTATGAACGATTCAAAGGAACTGACGACCCTTTCATCCACCTCATAGCAGCAAGGTCCGATAAAAGGCCCCATAGCGGCAATAATATCTGCAGGCTTGCATCCAAACCTTTTAGTCATGGCAGCTACAGTCTTACCGGCAATATTTAGCGAAGTCCCCTTCCACCCGGCATGCACCACCGCCGCAACGGATCTTGCGGCGTCATAAAGAAGAATAGGCAGACAATCTGCCGTTATTACAACAAGGGGGACACCCTCACAGGAGGTTATGGCGGCATCAGCTGACGATGCCAGGGCTGAGACGGCCATGGAGTCCTTTGGATTTAAATCATCAATAATGAGGATATTATCTCCGTGAACCTGGTCCATAAAAAGAGGAGCCCTTTCTATTCCAAGCTCGGCTGTCAATATTCTGAGGTTCTCCGAAACATTCTCATCGCTATCTCCCGTCTTGGATGATAGATTTAATGAGTTATAGGGGGGAGGGCTTACGCCTCCGGTGCAAGTGGTAAATGCGTGGATAAGGCCTCCCGCATTTGCAAGAAGTGGAGATCTGAAAAACTGCAGGGACGGTCTATTGCCAGAACCAAAGGCAGAACCAGCTTCCAGGCCATAACAAGGCACGCCGCCGCCAGAGCCGGATAATTTGAGCTGAATATTCAATATTAAGGGCGCTCCCTTAAAGACATCAATATCTCCTTTATATCCTCGGGCAGCTCTGAGGAAAACTCCATGTATTCCCCGGTATCGGGATGTTTGAAGCCCAAAACAGAGGCATGAAGAGCCTGCCTCTTTAATGATATAATTTTATCTCTAACGTCCCCTGACTTAATCTCTACCGATCTTTTAACGCTGGCATATTTCTGATCGCCTATAACCGGATGGCCCGACTTTGCCAGATGCACCCTTATCTGGTGAGTCCTCCCCGTTTCAAGGCGCAATTCCACAAAACTAATCCCCTGGAAGGTTTCAAGCACCCGCCAGTGAGTGACCGCATTTTTGCCGTTTTTAACAACGGCTATTTTTTGCCTGTCAACGGGATGTCTGCCGAGAGGAAGATCCACCTTTCCCTTGGCCGCCATCTCTCCGTAAACAATGGCTTTATAACGTCGTTTAACTGTATGTAGTTTAAATTGGGCGGCCAGCTCTTTATGGGCATGATCATTCTTGGTGGCCATCATAACGCCTGAGGTGTCCTTATCAAGACGGTGTACAATTCCGGGTCTTAGCATTCCACCTACACCGGAGAGATCTTTGCAGTGAAAAAGAAGCGCATTTACGAGCGTGCCGCTTGAATGTCCAGGGGCTGGATGGACCACCATCCCGGCTGCCTTATCTATTACAATGACAGAGCTGTCTTCATAAAGGATATTTAGCGGAATCTCTTCGGGCAGAGCCTCAATCGTCTCGGGCTCGGGAATGCTAATCTCCAGAAGTTCTCCACCTTTGAGCTTGAGGCTGCTCTTCACCTCAGCGCCGCCGACAAAACTCACACAACCTTCATCTATAAGATGAGCTATGCGATTTCTGGAGAGATCGCCAAGGGCTGACACAAGAAAATGATCGAGCCTGTTTCCCAGCGCCGCTGCCGGTACTTCAATAGTGATGTGGCCGTCACTACTTCCAGATATTTGATTCAATCCTTCCGCTTTGCTTAATGAGGACATCTACTATGGCAAGATCATAAAAGTTATACTCTTTTATAATTTCAGGTGAAACTCGTGTAACGTAAAGCTTTCGTCCTTCCTCAAGCTCCTCTTCAAGCACTTCGAAAAGGTTGTCATTCTTAATCCCTTCCTGCACCTTTGCCTGATTGTAAAGGGCAACGTCGGAAACTATGGCCCGTGAAAGCCTTTTGGCCAACTCCGGGTCGTCAATGATTGCCAAGAATATACCTCCTTAACTTACGATTTTTGCGAGCCGCCTACATCTCCTCGACGGACACAATATTTTCTACATTAACGGCAACAAATTTCTTGTCTTGCCCCGTACCCTGCTCACCATCAAAAACTATCGCCTCCGTAAGTGCAATAAATTTATCCTTGCTGTTAAGCAGATCAAGGGTTCTTGAATGGGTCGGCCTTGCAAGAGTGCCATAGATAACATTTCTGGTAGTAGTCAGCCTTACCTCTACGGAACCTTTTTCAATAGCAGCCATCTTTCCCCCCTTGAATATATAAACAGTATGAGACTTATCACTCGAATCGGCACGTGATTAATCCTGAAGGTCAGCATCCTTCTTCAGCTTGGCAAGGAGAGCCCTTCCGCCATCAAGCACATTTTTTATAATAAGTTCCTCTGCTTTTTTTGCATCCTTTTTTTTGAAGACCTCAATTATTTCATCATGGGTATTTACCGATTCCTCAAACCTTCCCGGAATGGCAATAGAGGTAAGACGAAATCTCTTAAGAGGCTCCATAAGATGACAATTAAGCTGATAAAGGCGGTCATTGTTCGCAGCCTTAAGAAATATATCATGAAACTGGTTGTGCAGTTTAAAAAACCTGCTCACTGATTTTTCCCCTGACAGGGTTATTGATCTTAGCTGGGCATTAATGTCGGCCATCTTATCAATAAAGCCTGCCGACCTGTTTTGCGTGGCAAGCCTTGCAGCCAAACCTTCAAGGGCAGCCTTGATTTCATATATATCCTGAATATCCTTTTGCGAATATTCACTGACAACGGCGCCCTTCCTTGGCACAAACTTAAGGAAGCCTTCCGCCTCCAGAGTCTGTATAGCCTCTCTCAAGGGCGTCCGGCTTATGCCCAACTCTTCCGCCACCTTTGTTTCACAAACTTTTTCCCCGGGACGCATATCACCGGTTGCAATTGATTCCTTTATGAAATCAACGATCTGTTCTTTCAGCGTTTTGCGTTTTTCTATGGTAAATCTAGCCTTTTTCACTAAAAAACCTTTACCTGATGAGATTTTCATAAGTGTATATAGGATATTTTTTAAAGTCAAACCATTTTTAGGCCTTTTAAAGTAGCTATTTGCTTTGACATATATATTGATACTGCTATTATAAATTCAAGGGGGGGGGACAGTTTTATTTGATAAATAGCTGGAACAGCTGAAAAGAGGTTAACCTTTAAAAATGAGTTGATTCTTATGATTTTCCCCGGCACAAAGACATTTGACCAGGAAAAGGCCCTTCATACCTTCCTCTATATAACTCTCGCCTGTTCCCTTTTATTTTACCTTTATCTTGCCGGCACCTACCTCGAAGTATATCACCAGATCATTACAGGCTGGGGCCTGTTGCTGCTGCTCATAATATTCGCCAAGATAGAACTCTTCCAGAGACAACCCTATCGATCCATATACCTGCTGATGGCGCTTTTTATCGCTTTGAGGTATTGGTTCTGGCGAAGCTTTGAAACACTCATTTATACCGGGCCCGTTGATTATGTTGCCATGATGTCGCTCTACCTTGCAGAGAGCTATGCAATTACCATTCATATACTGGGCATCTTTATAGCCATATGGCCCCTCAAGCGCGAAATAATTCCTCTTCCTGCAGACACATCAACATATCCTACCGTCGATATATTTATTCCGACATATACTGAGCCGATCGATATAGTCAAGGTGACCGTAGCGGCTGCAGCGCAGATAAATTATCCCAAAGACAGGTTCCGCATATTCGTCATGGATGATGGGGGCACTGTGGCCCGGAGAAATGATGCCAGGCTGGCCGGAGTCGCATGGGAACGGCATTACAGTTTAAGAAGAATGGCCGACGAACTTGGGGCCACTTATATTACAAGAGAAACCAACAGCTGTGCCAAGGCGGGAAACATCAACCATACACTTAAACATTCCAAGGGAGAAATCATCCTGATCCTTGATTGTGATCATGTGCCGACTAAAGACATTCTTCAAAATACGGTAGCTCAATTTATGAAGGATAAGGAGCTTGCTCTCATTCAGACGCCCCACTTTTTCATAAATCCCGATCCTATTGAAAAGAACCTGCAAACCTTTTCCGATGCACCCAGTGAAAACGAGATGTTTTACAGGGGGATCCACCCCGGCCTGGATTTCTGGAATGCGAGTTATTTCTGCGGCTCGGCAGCGCTGCTTAGAAGGGAATACCTGGAAGAGGTGGGAGGCATATCCGTTGAAAGCATTACAGAGGATGCAGAAACTACCTTCTATATCCACAGCAAAGGGTACAAGAGTATGTTCATCGACTGGCCCATGGTATGCGGACTATCACCTGACACCTTCGATGACTTCATAATCCAGCGAAGCCGGTGGGCACAAGGGATGATACAGATATTAATGCTTGTCTACCCCAAACTGGCTCCCAGGATGAGCATTCCGCAGGCGCTTTGTTATTTCAACTCATGCCTCTTCTGGTTTTTCGGTTTCGCCAGGATACTCTTCTATATAGCCCCGGCCGGATTCCTGCTCTTTGGCTTAAAGGTCTATAACGCCTCTGTCATGCAGGTCATTATATATGCGCTCCCCCATCTTTTCGGAAGCATCGTCTTGATGAATTTTCTCTACGGCAAATACAGGTGGCCCTTCTTTTCAGAACTTTATGAAACGGTTGAGTCCGTTTTTCTTATCCCCCCCATACTCGGTGTAGTTATTAAACCGAAGTCACCGACATTCAAGGTAACTCCCAAGGGGGCAAATGTGGATGTCGATTTTCTGAGTTCCTTTGCCACGCCATTTTATTATTTGTTTGCCCTTATCCTTGCAGGTGTGCCATTAGCCGTCTATAAATATATTCACTATCCGCTATACCGGGACGTTATCGCCATAACATTTTTCTGGACCCTCTTTAACCTTATGATGGCACTGGCATCGATCGGGGCCTTTTGGGAACGACACCAGTTAAGACAACAACATCGTGTCTGGACAAAAAGCGAGGGGACAGTTTTTTCACCCAGATTAAATGAGAGCTTCGCCATTACAACGGAAGATCTCTCCATGACAGGGCTCGGTTTTATCATGCCCTACCCCTGTCTATTGGCAGAAGGCGAGGATGTGTGGCTTAAGCTTCAAGACAGTTACGGAGAATCCTACAGCTTCCACTCCAGCATACAAAGGATCCTAAAAAGGGGGGACAAGCTCTTCTGCGGATCCGAATTTTTAGAGCAGGAAAAAAACTATTCTCATATTGTAAGGTTTGTTTATGGAGACAGCATTAGATGGATGAATCTCTGGGAGCGCAAATCAAAACCGACATCTGCATTCCATATCATCACATACTTCATAAAAATGGGGACTAGGGGTTCTAAAGAGAGCTTCAGGGGAATGATTGTACTTATGCTTGCACTGATACATAACCATCTGCTACCATTTATAAAAGATAAATATCAACTCATCAAACTAACCGTTCGTAAAAAAGAGGCGCTTAAAGGCATATCATGGTAAAAAAACTGCTATTTTCTATCCTGATCTTATTAATTTTATCACCTCATGCGTGGGCCAAGGTACTCGATATCCCCCTGCACAAGATGGCGCGGGCAAAGTCTGTCGATCTAAGGTGTGTTACAGACGAGCATAAGGTAACTCTTTCCATTCCTGAACGTTGGGAAGTAAGCAGGGCCACAATTAACTTTTCCTACATGAATTCAATCGGCCTTCTAAAGGACTCATCAAGGATAGTTGTCAAACTGAACGGGTACCCCTTAAAGCAGGTCTACCTGAACCCACTCGCCCCTGAAGGCTCGGCTGAAGTAATCCTGCCGACAAACCTTATTGAGCCCGGCTATAACAGTATTACCTTCAGCGTAAGCCAACACTATGCGCCCAGATGTGAAAACCCCTGTTCCGACAACCTTTGGACGACCTTAAAGCTCGACCAGGCCAGAATGAAAATCGAATATGACGAAAAAACTGTTCCTTTAAAGTTGTCTGCCATATCGGATTACCTCTTCGACCCGAAAATATCGCCTAATGGTGAGGTCAACCTCATCATGCAGGACACCTCCATGGTTTCAATAGGGGGGATTGTCTCATCAGGTATAGCAAGACGTTTTGATTATAAAAAGGTTATCTTCAGCGTTTCCGATGACATAAGGGAAGGTGTTGACAATATCCTCATCGGCGACAATGTCTTCGTAGAAGGGTTCCTGAAAAACAGGGGCGTAAATACAAAGCCGGGGGAAGGCTCGCTTTTAAGGATAATGCATCTGCCCAAAGGAAATACTAAACTGGATCAATCTCATGCACTTATTATTGTCTCCGGCGCTGACAAGAACCAGATAAAGCTTGCCGCCATGACAATGGCTATCATATCACTTCCCTATCCGGACACCGACGAGATGACTCCCAAGGAGTTCAGCATACCAGATATCGCCCAGTATGGAGGCCGTTCCGTACTCCTGCCGGATAAGACATATGACTACAAGACCCTCAAGTTCGGCAGCCAGACATTCCGCGGAATCAATCCGACGCCAGCAGACGTGGATTTCCGGCTCCCATCCGATTTTTTTGTAAAGCAGAATATGTATGCAGACCTGTCATTCAGCTATACCTATGGAGCGAAGATGCGGGGAGATTCCGTGCTTAACGTATCCATTAACGGCAGGCATATAAGGGCTATACCTCTGGACAGGGAAACAGGGGACCTCATTGAAGGGTACAAGATGACTATCCCCACATATCTCTTCAAGGCCGGAGGAAATACGATAACATTATCGCCTATTTTAACACCCTCTGTTGCAAATGACTGTGAATTTATCCAGACGCAGAACCTCTTTCTGACCATTCTGGAGACGTCCTCCATAAAGTTTCCTCCCATGCCCCATCTGGTAAAATTGCCAAGGCTCGACCTTTTTTTGCTAAACGGCTTTCCATTTACCCGCTGGCCTGACGGATACGAATCACTAATATACATAACGGACAAGGACACAAGGTCTATAGCTTCGGCATACAACGTCATGGGCATTCTTACCCAGAAAAACGGTTATCCCCTCTTTGCCATGGATATCGTTTTCAAGGAGCCTGTAGGAAGGGATGTGGAGATTTTTGTTATCGGCACTAACGACACCATTCCGGCCGGAATTGCAGAGATTACGCCTTTCAATATCAACGGCGAGACGAATGTCCCCTATCCGGTGATAAGGAGCTGGGAAGATGAGGAGCAGATCGCCTACAGCAAACAGAAAAGCGCCCTTGGCGACGACAAAGGCATTTTTATGCAGTTCCAGTCCCCATATAAAGAGGGAAGGTCAATGATGGTGGCAACTGCCACTACATCTGCCGGGGTCTATGAGCTCAGCAAGGCCCTTCTTGATTATGGCGTGCAGGGGAACATTAAAGGGGATGTGGCCCTCATAGGACTGACTCCTCCCGACTATTCCATATACTCATTGAATGTTGGAAAAAGTTTTTTCACGGGCAAATCGGGAGATATCTCAAAGATTGACTTCTATCTTCACTCTTATCCATACATATACTACGCGGCCCTTGCAGCTACCATCCTGATCATCACCTTTGCGGCATTTTACTTCCTTAAGAGGCGCTGGAAAAAAAGGATGGGCCATGAAAAAAACAAGGTTGATTAAATCATTTTTCTTTTTCTCCATAATATTTATGTGCAGCGCAGCTTCGGCCGGGCAACTTGATTATTGGGAGAAATACAAATCCGAATTCCTAAGCGATGACGGCCGCATAATCGACTATTCTCATGAGAAGATCAGCCATTCCGAGGGACAGGGCTACGGCATGGTCCTGGCCCTTGCCAACGGGGACAGGCCAACCTTTGAAAAGATCTGGCACTGGACCGACAACAACCTCCTTAAAAGAAAAGACCATCTCTTTGCCTGGCAGTGGGGCGAAAGGCCTAACGGGGACTGGGATGTCCTTGATTATAATAATGCCACCGATGGTGATATCCTGATAGCCTATGCCCTCCTTAAGGCGGGAAAGGATTGGAATAACTCCGCCTATACCAAGCAGGGGATGGAGACCGTCGGGGCGATAAGAGAAAAGCTCGCCACCTCATGGCAGGATTATTCCCTCCTTCTTCCGGGCTATGACGGGTTTCAAAAGAGCGATCGTCTTTCAATCAATCCCTCCTATTTTATTCTTCCCGCATTCCGCCTCTTTGCAAAAATGGAAAACAAAAAGTTCTGGGAGAAGATATATTCAGACAGTATTTCCATTATCGCTGAAGGACAATTTGGGAAATGGGGGCTCCCTTCCGACTGGATTGAGCTGAGCGGGTCCGGAATGGAGCCGGACACAGGAAAGAGCCCTTATTTCGGTTACAATGCCGTCAGGGTACTGCTCTATCTTTCCTACGAATCTAAACCTGAGTATCCCAGGGGATTAAAAAAAATCTTTTCATCCTATAATACAAACGGATACATACCGCTCCGTATCGACCTGGAAAGGGAGAGCCTGTCTCTTCTCAAGGCTCCCGCAGGTTTCTACGCCGTCTATTCGCTGGCTGCAAAAAGGAGCGGACAGAGATCACTTAGTAATAAGCTGCTCAAAGAAGCCGAAAACCTGCTGTCAAAAGAGAAAAAATCATACTATTCCTTTGTTCTATTCCTTCTGGCAACAAGTGAAGCTGTTTTAAATTAGTCTGTCTACCCATTTTAATGGCCTTCAAGCAACTAAAAACAATATGGTGCGGCCTGTTGATTCACTTCAGACATCGACCAAAGAACAGGATAAGTAAAAAGCCGGTCATCTTTTTTTTGACCATGATGCTCTCCTTCTTTACCGCTTTACCAGGCTGTCATGCATTGAAAATCCTCAAAGAGACTCCCGAAGCGGGCCGGAAAGAGATCTCTCCTACGGTATGGACCTTCAGCAATAAAACTTATCCCTTAAAACCATTACAGGGCAAGGGAATCCTTTCCTTCCGGACCGCTTACGGCAAAGGATGGTCGACAGGAAAATCCATCTTTGGCAAAGCGAGCGAACTTGGCCTCCCCCTTATCTCAGGGAGAGATACCTCTGTTATGGGATTTCCGGCAACCATCCCCGGAGAGGGGTATTCCCTCAGGCATGGAGCCAGCCCAAACGGAGTTTTCAAGGATAAGGGCAGGGTCTCCAATTATACCATCGTAATGGACATACTGCTGCCAAAACGAAGAGAGAGCAATTACCTCGCCCTCTATCAGACGGACAGTGCCAACAGGGATGATGCCGAGATGTATATAGACAGGTCAGGACAAAATCGGCTCGGCATCAGCGGAAGATACCACGGAAGGATCCGTGAAGGCAGGTGGCACAGGGTCGCTATCTCCGTACAGGCTGCGAGCGGCCCCGGAGGTGTCGGTCAACTGCATAAATATGTAGATGGGGAGTTCCTGGGGGGCCATGGGACCAACAGCGGCGGCGCTATCAGCAGGTGGGCCCTGGGGCCGGAGTTCCTGCTCTTTGCCGACAATAACGGTGAGACTTCAAGCGCCTTTGTCTCAAGCATTTACTTTATAGACAGAAACCTCTCCATGGAGGAGCTTGCCGCCCTTGGCGGGCCTCATGCAGGAGGGGCCCACATCGCCGGCCCTGTAAAAAAAAGAAAAGCAAAGAAGCTCCAGGGACAGGTTAAAATAGTGGCCCACAGGGGCGACTCATGCTGTTCGCCCGAAAACACACTAACTGCGATCAGGCGTGCCCTGGATAGAGGCGCTTCAATGGTAGAGGTCGATCTTCGCTGGTCCAAAGATAAGGTTGCCGTTCTTATGCATGATGAAGAGATTGACAGGACAACGAGCGGCACAGGCCCGGTCAACGAAAAAAGTCTGAAAGAGCTGAAAAAGCTCGATGCCGGCTCATGGTTTGCACCTGAATTTAGGGGGGAGAGGATTCCAACTCTCATCGAGGCGCTTAAGGAGGCCAAGGGGCGGGGAGTTCTCATCCTGGACGTTAAGGGGATGAAAATGGGAGCGGCGATCAGGAGTGCGCTGAAACAGGCAGGCGTAGGACCGGATGCAATTTACGTCTGGCAGAACAAGTTCGATGAAGCGCTGTATGATTTTCAAAGACACCTCCCTCAAGTAGGCATCCTATGGGGAGGCATTCCGAAAAGACTTAACCGAGCCTCTTTTGCCAGGTTGAAGGCAAGAGGAATAGTCGGCTTCGACCTTGATATAGAAACTGAAAAGGTAACGGACCGTTTAATCGCAGCCGCGCACAGAAACGGGATGTTTGTTTCCGTTTACACCATTTTAGACCCTGACAGAATGAGAAAGGTTGCGGCTCTCGGTGTGGATGCCATAGAGACCGACTTTACCGCTGTATTGAAGGGCTTGCTTCCCGATTAATCACTTTTTTTCATCAAGTCCCAGGGATAGTACCACCCCGCAAAATACTGCGTAGTCACCTGACTTTCATTCAGCTCGGGGAACTCCTCCCAGTATCGGCTTACACCTGCATTAAAATAGGACCAAGTAAACTCTACCCCTACCGACGGTCCCTGGGCGTTATAGTATACGTTCTCCTTTTCTCTGCTGCGGTAACTGTATTTAACAAAGGTATTGACCGTAATGTCTCCCGGGAGGGTGACCCAGTCTATCCCCTGCCGGACCCATCCCATACCTCCCGAGCCGGTGAAGCCGCTGGCGTCATTGGATAGCTTGCCCCAGGTTGAAAAGGGTATGCCTTCCAGCGGCAAGGTGGGGTCAGTCGGCTTTAAATCCTTTGAATAATACCATCCGAAGGTATATTCGTAACCTTCCTCACGCAAAGGATGTTCCGGTTCCGGATATTCCGGATATTCAGTCCAATAATAGTCAACACCGGCAGTGAAATAGGACTTGCTAAGCTCAATCCCTACGGACGGCCCCTTGGCATTAAAATACTCCTTCTCCTTGCTTCTCGCTCGGAGCCCGTACTCGACATAGGTATTAAAGGTAATATCACCCGGCAGTGTTGTCCAGTCTATCCCCTGATTGATCCATCCCATCCCTCCCGAGCCTGTGAGTCCTTCCACGTCGTGGTTTAGGGAAACCCAGTTCGCACCTGGAAGGGCCTCAATGGCAAAAGGGGTCAAAGGCATGAAAAAGATAACAAAGTTGAAAGAAACGATAGAAAAGATATGAACCATGTTCTTTTTTATTTTCATAAGACACCTTTCCTTTATCTAATATTATTAAGAATACATCCCTTTAAGAGCGCTATCTCATCTTATGGGAAGTTTAGTCCATCTTTCTCTCTTGTCGTAAATCATATACTTCTGGCCCGGCTTTACAACGAGGGCACCTTCATTTTCATATACGTGGTCCGTCTGCACTATATTTTCAAGCAGGTAGGCAGGATCATAAGGTTCGGGCCCAAATGGACTTTTTTCAAACATCGCTGCCAGAGCGGATGTGATCGCCATATAGCTAGTAGGCTTTGAAATGATTGTCTGGCTGACCCGTTTTTTATTGAACCTCTTGCCAAAAAACTTAATCCCCACGGGCACGACATTAATCTGCGGCAGGGGGATGTCACGAAGTCCGGCAATCTGGATCTTGCTACCCTTAAGGGCCATGCCGTGCTCCGGGATAAAGACCACAACAACGTTGCGGCCCGACCTCTTCAGGAGACTGAAAAATTTATCAATATCTTTAAACAGCTTGTCTGCAAATTCATTATATTTTACTTCCTTGGACCGCTTCAACCAGTCCTCCCTTTTGGGCACCCGGTAGGAACCGTCATGCAGGGTAGCCGTATTGTAGTAAGCTGCCGCCAATTCCACTTTAGAGCCAAGTCTCAATTTCCACCAGTTTTCAAGCGCGGCATAATCGTCGTAGACGGGAGATTCATCAAAGAGGCGCTGGCGTACGGGAAGATTATTTTCGGCCGGATCTATGAGGGGCGCATCAAGACGTCCAAACTTTTTTGCATTCCTTGCATAATCACCGTACTTGCCGTCATGGTTGGCAGGAAAGAAGTTTTCATACCCTATCATTCTGAGGCCAGGGAAAAGGTAGCAATCATCAGGGCTGTTATCGTAGAGCTCCGCATGCCTTCGCTGGCCGCAGTTGGAAGTCAACAACCGCTGAAGAGAGGGACCGCTGTATGATGTGACTGCATTAAAATCGGTAAAAAGGAGTTGGAACTGCTTAAAAAACTTCTTCCAGTTAAGGGTAGTTCCTTCCAGGTCATCCCATGAAAGTGAGCATATATGTATGAAGAGGATGTCAAACCTCTCCTGCCCCATTTTTATGTCCCTGAACTCTATTTTTCTTAAAAACTCCCTCTGGAAAAAGGCCTCTGCATATCGTTGAGGGTCAGTTTCACCTATAGGCTTCCAGTCATTGGCACTCCCTTTCTTGATTACAGCCCGTGGGGCGTCCGGCAATCCGGAAGCAGGGGAGGGGGACAGCTCTGCCTCATTATTCTGTTTTGGAGCTTCGGCTGTTTCCGTATCAGACCGCTCCCCTATATTTTCCTCTCCCGCCGCATCCACTGTTTCCTCTTCAGGCAAGACCTCTTTCACCCCCAGGGGTATCTCTTCAGGCAAGACCTCTTTCACCCCCAGGGGTATCTCTTCAGGCTCAAGGCGCGCCAGGGACCTGACCTCCTCAAAGATCTCCTCCCGAACCGATGGCCCGGCCCTCTCTTCATAGCCGGTTTCAAGCAACTCATATGCGGGGCTTGCCAGAACAAGGGCTAATGTAAGAGGTGTCAGGTATTTCCAGTTTCTGACCATACTGCAAAGGATAAAGCCGCAAATCAGGGCGGCCATCCCATAATTGACAAAATACCTAAGGATAAATGAGATAATATATTCTCCGGAAGGTATGCCCTCTGCCAGGAGATGTTCATATGCGGCAAGCGGGGAAGGCAGCCATGAGTCTCTCCATAAAAGAGCTATGGCGATTAATACAGAGACAAGTGCCTTGAGAATTTTAAGCTGTCTCAGGAATTTCAAGCCTTGCGGGACGGGAGAGATTATAAAGGCGGCAAAGAGAAGATTCAAAAAAAGATCGAAGCGGATGTTGCCGCTAAGGTACAGGTAAATTTTAGCCAGGAAATAAAAATTCCACAAACCCATTTTAAAATTCATGACAACTGTCCTTATCTGTCAGCGAACTTTTTTACTCCGTTGCAGATTGCCTTATTGAACGTTTTTCAGCCGAAGGCTGGGACTCCTTGATGATTGATCCAAGCTTCATTATCAAAAACACCACCACTATAGGGATCATGGCTATCAGTACCAGCCTGACGATAGGAGGCATTCCGGTTGACTTTCCCTCCGGCCCAAGGCTTTTCTGATCTTCAACAATACCAGCCTTGTCTTCCTCTATTTCATCTTCTTTCCAGAAGGCCTTGTATACCTTGAAGGGGTCTTTCTTGCCCTTAAGGGTTGTCATTTTGATATAGCGGCAGTATATGGATGTCTTATCAGTCATTGCATTATAGGTGCTTTCCGATATACATATCTCGCCCGGATTGGCGCTCGATTCAAACCTTGAGGCGACGTTTACCACATCGCCGTATATATCGGTTTTTTCAACTATGCCCTCACCCGTGTTTATACCTATGCGCACAAATATGGGAACCTTGAATCTTTTCTGCATGTTCATAGCGTCTATGGCATGCTGGAATTTTACAGCGGCCTTGACGGCGCTCTGGGCATCCTCGAAATAGCTCATGCTTCCGTCACCCATAGTCTTGACAAGTATGCCGCTGTGCTCCTCTATAATCGGCTTGAGGGCGTCGTTGTGCTGCTTGAGCATCATGCGTGTTGCAAGGTCACCTTCCGTCTCCGTTATCGTTGTTGAGCCTTTCAGGTCGGTGAACATAACGGTAATTATCCTGTTGAACTTCTCCTTAAAAAGAGAGTCCATCTTGACCCTCTCGTCAAGGTATGAGTCCATATCCGGGGCATTTTCATCCCTTCCATTACCCTCTTCATCTCTGTTCGTCATCTGAACTTGACCTCCCGCACTTTTCTTCAATTAGCTGGTAGTTTAAATTAATAACGCTGCACTATATTTCTATTCCTTTTGACTCTTATTGTCAAGAAACTTCCCCGCCGTTTCATAGAGACAATGCGTAAAATAAATATATTTGGCGACAACGGTTTTTTTTTATGCTATATAATTTAGTCAGGGGCCTGATTAAGGCTTAAAGCTTGGAGAGCAAAGCATGAAGATACTTATCGCAGATGATGTAAAGATGTCTTTAGAGATAGAAAAGGCATTCCTTAAAGACACAGGCTGCGAACTTATCTCCGCCTTAAACGGGCGAGAAGGACTTGAAACTGCAAGAAAAGAAAGGCCCGACCTGGTTATGACAGACCTCCACATGCCTGAAATGGACGGGGCGGAATTGTGCCAGGCCATCAAGAACGACCCGGCTATGAGCAGCATACCTGTAATCATACTCACCTCGGACAGCAACCCCGAAAACCTGGAAAAGTGCCATAATGCAAGATGTGACGGCATACTCAAGAAACCCTTTACAAAAGGGGCTATTATAGAAACTGTCCGTAAATACGTCAAAATTCTCTGCAGAGAACATAAAAGAGCGGAAGTCGGTTTTGACGTGTTCTATAACTTTGATGAAGAAAGCAGCTCGGCCCTCGTCACCGATATAAGCAGCGGAGGCATGTTTGTGAGGACGGACTCTCCCCTTTCCATAGATGCAAAGACTGAATTCTCTCTAATTGTAGGAGACTCACCGGAGCCGTTCAATGTGGAGGGGAAGATAGTAAGAACCATAAGGCCGGGCAGGAGCGATTCCTATGACGAACAGCCCGGCATGGGCATAAAGTTCAGGAATACGCCTGGCGAGCTCCTTGAGATTATCGACAAGCTTGTAAATAAGTAGCAATACGGAGTTTAAATTTTGCAGGCGCCGTCACCACTTTAAAGCCCTTCGCCAAAAAGACTCCCGGACTTATCCGCACTTTCAACATGGAAAAGACCCTTTTTCAGCAAAACATCATATTTGTCTTTATAGATAAATTGATAAAAAATGGATTTTACTTTTATGACAATGGTAATTTGCCCTGGATGGAGACCCAGGATGATTTCACATAAGCAAGGGATCAATTTGAGATGAAGAGACATTCCATATTGATAGTTGATGATGAGGTAAATCTCCTTAAAAGCCTGGCAAGGTTTCTAAAAGATGAATTTCATATCCACACTGCTCAAAGCGGCAAGGAAGGGCTTATGGTCTTAAGCAGGCATCCTGTTTCAATGATACTGCTGGACCTCAGCATGCCTGACATGAACGGCATCGAGGTGCTGGAGGAGATCAGGAGGAAAGAGTATCCCCTGAAGGTAGTCATAATGACGGGCCGTCGAGACTATGACTGGAGCAGGAGGTGCGCCGATCTGGCAGTAAATGGCTTCATTGAAAAACCGTTCCACCCTGAAGACATGCTGAAGAGGATGCGCCTCATCCTGGATGCGAAAAGATGTAAAGGGGTCCATGATATGCTGGGAGAGGCTTTCAATAAAAAACAGGACTCCATAAGCCCGACCTTAAAAAGGACCCTCTCTTATATAGAAGCAAATTTCCCAAAAAAAATATCACGAGAAGAGATCGCAGAATATCTTGGTATATCCCCCCAATACCTGAGCAGGCTTTTCCGGGACGAGTGCGGCATTCAGCTGAAAGATTTCATCAATAAATGTAAAATTGAAAAGGCCCTGGAACATATAAAAACGAACCCATCCATATCAATCGGAGATATCGCCGAATCGGTCAGTATCTCCGACCCAAACTATTTTTGCAGGCTCTTTAAAAGGCATACCGGCACAAACCCTACAGAATTCAAAAAAAACCTCCTCCTGCATCCCACTGAAAATAAAGAGTAAATATTCAAAAATGTTACATTTGTGCTAGCCATGTCACATTTGTCCTATTGACAACATCTCCCCTTTTATAGTTATCTGCTCCATTCTCCTGTCGATTCCATCCTAATCCCCTTCATTGACAAGACAGGCACACAAACCTATTTTAAAAGAGATCCGCTATTACCTTTAATACAGGCAGGCAAAATGGAAAAAGGTGCAAGGGTGAGACTTTCAAAAAACTTCAAGGCGATCAGGGAAGGCTGCTCGGGTAATATTGAATTCTGCCACAGCTCGGGCGAACTGAGCGTAGTGCTTACAGAAACGCCCGAGGGAGAACTGTTTAAATGGCTCCTTCCTCCCCTGACGAAGGACTATTTCGAAAAACTTGGTGACGGAGAGATAAAGGATGCCTGAGGCAAAAGACAATTCTCCGGCAAGCTTCCTCATTGTCGAAGACAATAAAAATATAAGGAAGCTCTACTCGACATTAATAATGCTTAAGTACTCAGGCGTAGCCACCGCTTTCGCAGAAAACGGGCATGAAGGGCTTGAGGCCTGCAAGAGCTCGGACCCTTCCCTTATTATTGCGGACATCAAGATGCCCGTCATGGACGGCATCGAATTCCACAGGCAGCTCAAGAAGAGCTCTCCCCGCCTGGCGGGCAGGGTCGCCTTTATCTCGGCAACCTTCAGCGACCTTCACCTCGACTACATAAATGACAACAACTGCAGATACCTTATAAAACCGTTTGAGACGGATGCCTTTAACGAGCTTATCGACTCCATGCTCATGTCAAGGGGAGAAAAAGCAGGTAATATTCCCGATTGACAGGTCCTTAGCATCGGTGTATTAATTCACGGCCTCAAAAGAGTCTTGATTCCGGGGGGATAAGGGCGCACCTCCGCCCGAAAAAGCAGCTCGATAAGGTCGGCAGGGACATGAGGCGTCAATCGGTTGTGGCCGATGTGATCCTTGATTTCAGTTCAAGTGATAACCTGAAAGATGCCCTGTCCGGTATGACCAGGTCTATTGCAAGGCAGATAGGCGGCCATGTTTCCGTCGTGAGGTTTGAAAGAGAGGGCGATAACCAATACAGATCAATAGGAAGAAGAGTTTTATAAATGAGAATTTTACTTATATTTGTCTTTGCCTTGCTCATCATGCCGGCAAGCGGTTTTGCCAGGGATGATCTCTTTACAGAGGAGGAGCTTGAGACCCTGAATAAAAAAATTGACTCGCTCGGTGACGAGTGGGGCGGCAAAAAGTCCAAAGAGGAGATCTGGAAGGAATTAAAGGAGCCGCTCCTGAAGCCTAAACGTTCACTCAAGCTGCAGAGTTACGAGACAAATACACTGGGATATACAAATGACAAGAATGACGTTGACTACATGGATTTCAAGCTGTCGCTCAAATATCCCATCCTCCACGACGGCGAATATCTTGGAAGAAATACCTGGCGCTATCGAATCCCCCACCCCTACATAGCTTTTACAGGCCGCTTCGGGCAGTACATCACTTCAAGAAAATCGGCGCCCGTCATAGGTAAGCGTTTCAATCCTAAGTTCTTTTTCAGGTACTGGCTTGGGAACAAGGATTCCTACCTTGATCTAGGTGTGGCACATGAATCGAACGGCCAGAGCATCGACTCCCAGCAGGCCTACCAGGACCTTAGAGACGACTTTCAAAACAACGGCGAAGACCCCGATTTTGCCAGAGACTACATAAGCAGGGGCTGGGACTACTGGGAGATGGCCCTTAAAAAGGCTATACCCTTAAAGGATGACAAAGCCAGGTTTTCCGCCTACCTCAACCTTAAATACTTCCTTGAAGGCGGTGGCGTCCAGGGGAGGCCCGAGGAATACAACAGCTGGGAAAACTCAGCGGAAGGAAAATTGCGCAAGAGCGTTGACGGCATCACCGTCACGGCAAAATATTCAGACGGCCTGGCCGGAGGCTGGTTTTCCGGCTACAAGCTTGCCCTCATTGCCACAACCGGCTACAAGGACACCTTTAAATACAACTCGCTAAGGGGAGAATTCACAAAGAAGATCTTCGACATCCCCTTCATGTTATGGGTTTCCGACGGCTACCAGAGCGATCTCATCGACTATTATCAGCGCGTTAAAAGCTGGGGGATTGCCATAGAGCTCAGAAACTACCTGGACCAGATCTAGGGTGGGGCTGCCATACCTCCCCTCCCTTGATGGGATATCAATGCCCCTTGAGGGTAGAGGCTAGAGGATTGCGATGAGGGAGAAGTTCGCATGAACAATAAGAGAATTATCATGATACACGGCCTCGCCTCCAAGCCACCCAAGGCGGATGTAGAAAGACTTTGGCGAAAGTGCATCGTCGAGAGCATAAAGGTTGACAGGCCCGACTTCTTTGACGGGGTAGACGATGCCGCCTTCAATGATATCTTCCGTATGGTCTACTGGGCCAACGACATCCCCTCTCACCTGGAGGACGAGCCCGCCTATGTGACCAGGCTGGACGCGGCGGTGGATGCCGTCATTAAGGAGCGGAGGGAGAAAAAGGACGGTTTTCATGTTGGGCTGGGGGACAGGTTCGAGGCCTTCGTCAAGGATGTCGCCATAGATGCCGTATACACATTAACGACGGCCCTCACCGTAAAGGACGATGTAGCCAAGGGCATTCTTGAAGAGGTTCGCCTATACAGTGAAGACCAGTATATTGCCGACAAGGTGCGAAACTCCCTGGAAGATGAACTTAGAGACGCATGGGACAACAACAAGGAGGTGGTCCTCATCTCCCACAGCATGGGGACATTCATCTCCTACGATGTGCTATGGCGATTTTCCCACCGCAACACGGAAGGGTACAAAAAATTCCGAAACAAAAAAGTAAAGTTCTTCATAACCATGGGAAGTCCGCTGGGGGAGAATGTTGTCCAGGATATCCTATTTGCAAAGCGCTATAAGAAAGAGGGGAAAAGATCCTATCCAAACAATATAGATAACTGGCACAACTACGCCTGCCTCGGTGATGTGGTAGCCCACGACAGCACGCTGAAGGATGATTTCTTCAAAGAAATGCATAAACTCAAGATACTGCCCAGGGAGAATGCAAGGGACTACGAGAAGCTATACAACCCCTTCAAAAAACCAACCGATAACAAACAGAATCCCCATAAATCCTACGGGTATCTGGTTCAGCCTAAGCTTTCAAAATGGCTTATTGAGTTTTTAAATGTTTAGAAATATTAGGATTGGTGAATTAAACAGGCGGCCTGCCTGATTCAGTCAAAGTATCATTATGATACTTCAGCGCTTGACATCATAGGCGGCTTAAGTTAACCTGATTTATACAGGGGGGGATTCCTGGAAAAGCGAAAAGCGCACTATCTTCTTGACGAGATAAAAGAGCTTTTATCCGATGAAAATTCGAGGATCGTTACGCGGCGAGACAGGAGTGAGGCTGTAAGTCTCGGTTATGCAGATGATGACTCGATGGCAGAGAGGGTTCAGGAACTTCGCCGCAACGAATTCGATAAATCCATGACATCTCACCATAATGTCCGGCTATGGCAGGATGTTTATAAGACGAGGGACGGGGATGTGGGACTTTATATAAAACTTCAAAAATCGCCTGACGACAAAGGTGTGATTGTCTCATTCAAAAGGGATGAGGGAGAGGATTATTAAAATGATTAATGAAGGCGATGCATGTCCGGTATGTGGGGCCGGAGAACTGACAAGGAAGGTGATCGAGGAGACCTTCGAGTATAAGGGAAGGCATCTGACCATACCCGATTATGTCGTCTATGAATGCGATGCGTGCGAAGAGGAAATAGTAGACAAAAAAACGTTGAAGACTTCCTCCGGGCCGATCAAGGATTTCTATCGGGCCGTGGATGGTCTGCTCACATCGGCAGAGATAAAGATAATCAGGCAGAAGCTGGCGCTGACCCAGGAAGAGATGGCGAACATACTCGGTGGCGGCAAGAAGGCCTTTGCCCGTTATGAAAAAGGTCAGATAATTCAAAGCAGGGGGATGGATAATCTGCTTCGAATTCTCGATAAATATCCTTATACTCTGGATGCGCTGGAAGTTCGTTATAAGGAAGATGTGAGCGGGAAGGTCATTTCCATGATGAGATATAAGGATAGTATAGCCTACGCAAAGAGCGGCGCTTACACAATTACCGCATTAAGAGAAGAGGATGAACTCTATGGGTAAAGGCATTTCGAATAAAAAAGGGGTGAATTTCAAATTTCTGGATTTTTGTTTGCTCGATGCGGTATTTCATGTTAATCGTGAATTCAAGGCTGCCGAAGGCGAGAATATAGAAATCGCCACTGATTTTAACCTGGGGCACAAGACAACAGAGAAAAGAGTGCAAGTCTTTTTAAAGGTGACCTCGGATGGCAAAAAGGCCCCTTTTTCGTTCATAGTCGAAGGGGCTGGTTTTTTTGAATTTGAGGAGGTGCAGGAAGAGGGGGACATGGCAAGGATTGCAGGCATAAACTGTGCGGCGATAATATTCCCCTATATTCGAGAAACAGTTGCCGATCTTACAAGAAGGGCCGGATTTCCACCCTTGCACCTCGCGCCTGTCAACTTTGTCGAGGCTTTTAAGGTGAAAAAAGATTAACATTTAGAGTCTCCCGCTCTGCTGGACAAGCTTGGTTCTAGGAGGGATTTAGTGGGGAAGATTTTAAAAAAACAGTTTGGAGGAATTTGCTATTTCTAGCCATTTATAGCCTTATTATGCTAAAGCATTATAAACGAGTATAAATCACTATAATTACCGTAGATGCACACTGATGGACCCTGTTAAAAACCCGTTTTCGCCCGGCGCCGGGGCGACCCCGCCTGAGCTTGCAGGAAGAGATGAAGTTCTAGAGCAAACCCGCATCTTGCTGACAGGGCTTCGTTACTAATAAAAAATCATCTAAATCAGGCCGTGGATTTTGGAAGTATGGTATACTTGCTTTAATTCGGCTCTAAACCGGCATTTTTTTGGTCTTGACGTGAATTTTTAACAATTATATTATTTCACACTTGAGTTTTAACAGTTTTTCAAGGAGGGCGAAATGCCAGGGAATATCCTGGTTAATGATGGTGAAAAATACAGTGGGCAGTATGTTGCGACACGCAGCTTTACAGATAAGGATGTTGTTGCCTCCGGGACAGACCCTTTAAAACTGATTGCCGAAGTGAAAGGTCTCGGAGTTGGAGACCCGGTTGTTTTTTTCGTCCCAAAAGAAGACGTTGTCCAAATATACTAATGCCTATTAATGATTGTCCCTTTACCATTGGTCAAAATGGTTTTGGTCGACCCATCCTCCCTATTACCATATTAAACCCCCATACAGGGAAACATCACAGAACAATAGGCATCGTGGACACCGGGGCTGATGAATGCGCCATTCCAGCCTGGGTTGCGGCAGTCCTTGGACATGATCTACAGTCAGGTCAGCCAAAAAATATCAGCGCCGGCAACGGCGTTTCAACAGCATATTCACACACAACATCTTTCGACGTATTTCATCCTTCAACAGGAGCTTTGTTGTACAACATCCCTGATGCGCCAATCGACTTTATGCCGAATCTTAATGTGGTGTTGCTTGGAGTGAATAGTTTTTTGAGCCGATTTATTTTAAATGTGAATTACCCTGAGCAAAAATTCTCCATCAACTACCCTTAACCTCCTGGCAGAGGTTTTATTCCGCGCATTTGTGAAGATAAATCCCGTGGCTGGCGGTTAAAATCATTGCAATGGATGTTTTGTGGGTATAAGATAGGGGCCAAAGTCGGGGGCCTGACCCATTGCAGCAGGGGATCAAAGAACAATACGAGTCTATGCCGTTAGAGATTGAGCTTTTATACTCTGATGGTAAATCTTAAAGTGCCCGAACCGGTCTTGCGGTCACGGGCTTTTGTTTTAAATGGGAAGTGACCCTGTATTTTTCGCTGCTTGCGGCGGGGATTTTTATTAACTTAATACGCGGGTTGACGTATATTACCTGTTAGAGCCACAAAATAAAAAGGGGGCATATGCCAAGATGAAGATATTATTTAGGCAGAGTAATTAAGCTTGGTCGACTAGATCAGACAATGTTGATGGATTCAATTGCAGAAGCGCCTACTCTTACTATCGGAAAGTTCGCTTGGACTATTACAGATGTTGTTGACAGCAGAGATAGCAATCTCCCCTTTATTTATGGCCGTCTCTCTAAATTTTCTAGAGAGGGTCATGTAACCGTAGTAGATACCAGTTTAAAATATCAAGTAGATGCACTCGCTGAAAATTTACTTGTTGCAAGCTCCCCTTTCGTATACCTGCCAACCTATTCAGGCATAGCTTATCTTCATGTCTGGAATGGTATTCAAGAAGAGATATTTCCTCGACGATTTAAGGCCATCATTGAAGAAACCTACGATGGCTTCTTTGTTGATTGCAGTATCGAACCTGTTGCAGACTACAGGGCTTTTACGTCAAAGTTGCGAGAAATCGACCTATTTACAGAAATATCTTCTAATGTTTATCCTCCAAATCCATTATTTGGCCGTTTATGGGGTAGCCTCAAAGATTATGTCAAAAAACGAAATGCCACTGAATTTTTCGTAAAAGAGTCGAGTGAAGAAGGAAAAGGTTTAAAGACCAATATAATTGATCTAATGATTGGAATTATAGAGAATCCACAGTACGAGCCAAAAGAAACGCCTGACATTACTGACGCTGCTTTATTGATGGCAGCTGATGGTTATGGACGTGGAAAGGTTGTCGGTGAAAGCGATGGAGTTGAAATAATAATAAAAACTACTGAAACACAGAAAAGCTTCCTTCATACTAAAGAACCAGAGCCAAAAGAGTTTGCAACTGAATGTGCCAAACACTTTAAGCAGATTAGCAAAGAAAGAGACATGGGTCATTGATTCGGATATTATTACAGTATCTCCTAGTTTCCATTGTAAGTATTGAGTTTTTAATTGTTGCGCTTGCCATTATATTTAACTATGTCAGGCCTGACATAGTGTTGATTGTATCTTCAAAACTTTCCAATAAATCTGAAGTTATGCAATATATTGCGTAATCTCCTGAAAGTTTCCAGTAAATCTCCTCGGTTGTTTCCAGCTAATCTCTTTTATCGTTTCCAGT
>JAVVFD010000159.1:0-5862 GCA_032250935.1 bacterium | reverse complement strand
TTGTCATTTCTTCCTCCGTATAAATGGTTTTGATTATACTTTTCTGATCCCATTTACACAGATTATTTTACACCCTCTGAAATTAAAAAAATCTGCTTTGCGCAACTGTTTTTTTCGTTTATAATCCTTTATGAATCTGTAAAACCCACTTCATTAATCTGCGTTTTTTAAAATACAAACCATCATGGATTCATTCATTAATAAGGCGACCGGGGGTCCATCTGAAGCATCGAAGGAGCATCACAGGCTATCGGTCTTGCTGCTTTGCTTCATATTCGTTATGGTGGCCTTTAATGCCTACTTCACTTTCGAGGGGGCAAAGCTTGTATTTAACGGAAACATAATAGTTGCAGGGGGCCTTGCCTTTGCCGTCCAGGCAGGTATTGGTCTTTCTCTCTCCGCCCTGCCCCATGTATCGGTATTTAAAAAGCTCTATCTTATTTTTGCCTATATAGTAGCTCTTTTACTCTCCCTTTCCTTTGCATACACATACGTATTTCAAGAAAAGACTGCCGACCAGTTTGACGAGAAAGAAAGACTGGTCTTTGCCGACAAGGTATCGTCCAAACTGAATGCGGCCCTTTCTGAGAGAAAAAGTGAGCTTAATGCATCAAGACTAAAGATAGCCGAACTGGAGAGATCTCTCAATGAAGAGAAAAACCTGGGGTTACGCTCGGGACATGGCCCGGGAGCAGGCCCCGTTTACTATAAAAAGCTTGAAGATCTGGAAGCTAAAAAGGCGGAGCTTGCAATATTTGAAGAAAACCTCACCGCCTCAGAGACCAAGGCAGCCTCAGTAAGTGAACAGCTCCAGGGTGATTTTGAACCTAACAGGGTCCTTATAGAATCCGGAGCGGTATTTACAAGCCTTGGTCTTAGCTCTGGCGCCCAGGACAAAATTATCGATGTAGAGGAAATCAACTTTAATCGGAATCCAGTTGACAAGGCGCTTGATTCCTTAAGGAATTTTTCCAAGAGCTCGGGCGATATAATAATTTCCATTCTTATTGCGGTCGTCTTTGACCTGCTGGCCCTGCTCTTCGGTGTTGTCAGATACCTCATCCTTTCAAGGGATAATTCCATCTCAGAGTCTATTTATGGAAGCGCCATAGAGGGGATACGTTTTTTCTTTCGCATGGGTGACATATTCAACCATGCAAAGGCAATTCACGACCGGGAAAAGGCTGCAAGCACGATAAAGATCAGCGAGGCCGAGGCCAAATCATTTTTTATCGCGGTCTTTTCAAAGATGGCCATATTCGATGACACCTCCGACCCTGATAGCTATAGGCGTTATCCTTCCATATTAAAATACCTGTTCTCTTTAATACGGCCCCTTCATCTTGAGAAAAAACCACAGGCGAGAGGGATTCTTCATTCCTCACTTGAAAAAAGCCCTGTCAAAAAAGATCAGGAAGAGGGTAAAAGAAACGATCTCCTACTTCAGCCCTCTTACCTTAAACCTTTGATAGGTGAACTGCTCAGCAGGGATATATTTGAAAATGACTTGGAAAACAGGTGCTATCTTTATAACGAAGGGTCAAATGCCGAACATTTCATCGCTATACTCAACCAGATGTCCCTTCAATCTTCGCAGACACTTGAAAACATTCTGGCGCAAGGGGCAAAAAAAGGCTCTTTTCTTGTAGAAGGAAGGTTTGCCTAAAGCGCGACTATCCTCCCTCCCTCTTCTTACCCCCCAAAGAAAGAAATATGAGCGCCATACTTACGTAGCCGATAATAAATGGCCATGTATGCATCGGCCCATAGGCATTGATTATCGCCCCATCTATTATTTCAAAGCCATGTATAAGACCGGTGGCGCTCAGGCCTGCCGCAACAAAGGCCCATATAGCGGCAGGCCTGTAGCGTTTTTCTACAAGGGCAACGGTCATAGCGGCAAGGATCATGGATGTAAAGATAAAACCCCTCTCAAGCGCAATCATACCGCTTATAGGGAGCTGCATGGACAGCTTTTCAATGCCTAATGAGCCTGCGCTCGTCCCTGCCGCCCTGAGACCCGATTCCATCATGAGCAGCCCCCATGCCGCAAGTGCCGGAAAGAAACCTACAACTACCGCTATGGCATGCTCCCTGGGGGTTGCCTGAAAGGCCTGGGCCGCGATAATTGCCCCAATCCATAGGAGTATGGCTGCCCCAGCCTCAACGGGAACAAGAGCGGTAATAAATCCCACAAGGCCTAAAAAGCAAATAAGCGTGATTACTACACCATTTAATACGGAATAGCCGGCCCCTGCGCCCATCCGCTTCCATCCGGGGTGACCGATATAGATCGTGGTAGGAAAGGTGCTCCCGAAGCAGGATGCGGCAATGGTTCCAATCCCGTTTGCTGCAAGGGAGCTCTTGACCTCATATCTGTCGCCGGCCGCCTCGGCGCTTTCCAGGTTCTGCATGGACCCCAGCAGATTAAAGAGCCCCATGGGGATAATGACTGGCAGATATTCTATAAGATACTGGGACCCAAGAGTGCTGAAGAGGTCGTCGAGATAAGGAAAAGGGGGCTGAAGGCTTATATCCGCCGCAGCTTTAAGGGCAGCGCCATCCATCCTTCCAAGCGACCATGCAAGGGCCGTCCCGGTAATGACGGCAACGAGACCGGCAGGGATATTGGCCGGGAGGTAAACCCGTCCGATATATTGCATAAAAATAAAGGCGAGCGGCACAAGACCGACTATGGGGTCGGCAAAGATACGGAAGGCAAAGTCCATGGAGATGAAGGTTATCGCTATCCCGGCAAGCGTGGCAAGAAGCGCCGCCCTGGGCGTCACCTTCTTGACCCATCCAACTACAAATGCGCCTCCCAGTTCAATAACTCCCGAAGCGAAGCATGCAACAAGGCCGACCTTCCATGCAAGATCAGCGTCACCGCTCTGATCCATGACCGGTTTCATGACGAAGAGGACGTAGGCGAATAGGGAGACCGTGTTAATGCCGTAGGGAAGCGCCGTCACCATCTTGCCGGTCTGAAGGGCCAGTTTTTTAGCCTGAAGGGCGTAAAATATATTCCCGATAAGAAGACTCACAGCAACCCCCGGGAGAATTCTCCCGATCACCAGCTCGTCCGGCAGCCCGACTGCGAACTTGCATAGCACAACTATGAGGATGAGCTGGATTATGTTGTCGATAAAGAGGCCGAAGAAGCCGTCCAGGTCTCCGCTGGTCCACCACTTGAATTCACTTGTTTCAGGCACTTTTCATCTCCTTTTTTAATTTCATTTATTTCGGCTCACGTAAGACCGCCCTATATTTATTTCAGGACTTCGCCCTTTCATGTTTAATTATCCGGTTTATACTGCTTTGCATATAGACAATACCGAGGTTTAAGACAAACCATAGAAGGATAAAAGAGAGAACGTTACTATATGATTTATCAATATTCAACTCTTCATACTTTTGCTTGATATAGTCACCTATCGTGATTTGAACATAAACAAAGATGGACAAAAAACCGGACATAATCAAAAGTAAAAAGTAAGTGACATCCAATCCAACAAGCAACATGGGGCCCGCCATGCTCAGCAGGAAGAGGACAAGAAATGCATTCCTCCAGGCGGCGATGTTGAACACCCTTTTTTCCTCGGCGCTGTTCAGCTCCGCAGCAACACGCCAGCCCCAATAAAGAAGATACAGCCCGCTGGTAAGGGTGGTAAGCAGCCATACTACCAGCGGATTTCTAATTCTCGGATACAAATCGACTCCCAATATTGCATGCAGGCAGAAATAGTTCTGCCTTTTTAAGAAAGTATATCTTATGGATAGCGCAGCTTTAAATCAACGGAAATTCTTCTTCGCCTTATATAATTGAGGCTTGCCCGATAACAGTATGGCTATAGCAGTAAGAGATTTCAGGGATTCGGATTAAGGGTATCTCTAAAAATATGTCATGCCCGGCTTGAAAGTTTATCCCGTACTACGGGGGGGCATCCAGAACTTTGATATGACTGGATTCCCGCTGGAGTTTATCCCTTACTTGATACGGAGCGGGAATGACAAATTTCAATTATTAGAGCTTGTCTTAAATATTATGCTCCCGGAATTCCTCGATCGGGTAATAAGGGATTAGTCTTCATTCTCCAACAACTCCCCCTCTCCCCGGGAGAGGGTTGGGGTGAGGGCCTGTTTGGCTTCTATCTTGGCTTTGACTGGTTCGAATTTGAATCCTTAATAAAGATCAAGAAGGGCGGAGAATAAAAAAAAGGGGGGAGAAGTGCCCTTTATAGGATCATTAGATATATTTTCCAATCTTAATCTTATTCATAGTGAGTCCACATTCGGATAATCTTGACAGTTTTGATCTCGTCGACACCCTGATAGACAAGTCTATGCTGTATATTGATGCGCCTTGAATATGCGCCTGAAAGATCGCCTGTCAGCTTTTCAAAAGGAGGCGGCTTTTGATAGGGATCGGCAGCAAGAATATCTAAAAGTTCCTGGACTTTTTTCTGAAGGCCCGATGATGAAACTTTTCTTGCGTCCTCCTGTGCCTGTTTTGTATAAACGAGTTCCCGGTTCACCATTTGACTTTCCGGTCAGATTCATCAACCGGTGTTTCAAGACCTTCTTTGATAGATTCTCGCATACCCGGAACAGATAGCAGATAAAGAGTCTCTTAAATAGCTCTCCAATCTTCTTCAGACAGGAGGACTGCATTATTACGTTTTCCCGTGATAAATACAGGTTCATGTGATTCAGCAGTTTCATCAAGAAGCTTATATAATCTTTCCCTTGCCTTGCTTGCACTTAAAGTAGTCATATCGTCACCTCCAAACCTAACGGTACGCAATCTCGTACGGTATGTCAAAATAAAACTACCAATGCCTATCTTCCACCGATGGCTTAACCGGCAAGTACCGCCGCAAAATCTGCGAGACAAAAATCATAAGAGGTCCGTATTTATCCGTGTCAAAATGTCCGGCTTAAAATCAGAGCTTCACAAACTGAGTCTTGGAAGCGCCGCATAAGGGGCATCTCCAATCATCGGGGAGGTCATCAAACTTCGTCCCCGGCCTTATCCCCATAGTGAACTCACCCTTTGCCTCATCATAAACATAACTGCATCCCTCACACTGGTACTGGTCCATAAATATATCTCCGTCTCAAAAGATTAAATCATCTCCATAAGGTAAGTTCCCTTTAAATCTCTTATTCCATTCCCTTTTCTCTCAGGAAATCGCCCAACTTCCTGTCGACTTCCATGATGTGATTAAAGAGCCAGCTTGTGAGGAAGAGAATAATTTCATGGATTACCTCCACCTTTTCAATTAAATGCTTATTGCATAAATCTTTCAGCTTTCCTGTAAACTCTTTATGAAGTTCTATATGCTGCTCCATCTCAGGATAGTCATATTTTTTCATCAGATTAACTTCATTTGAAAAATGATAGTCTGCATAGTCAATCAAGGCAACAAGACCCTCCTTTTCTACGCCTGCAGATTCCTTTGAATGAAAGGCCTTATGCAGTTTATTCATTATAGCAATCAGCTTTTTGTGCTCATCATCAATATCACCAATATGCGTTAGTAAGGCATCTCCCCACTCAATAGTCTTCGACATATCTTCATATCTCCATTATTTGATTCGCTTAAATGATCTGGCAAAACCAGGCTCAAGTCTTTATAGCATAAAATTCAAATATTTTCATCTTAGGATAAATAAAAATAAAAAAACATATAAAGAATTGAACCCAAATGGGCTCTTTATTATCTAAAGGGCAAAGGAGAAAAAATGATGTTTTATACAATAATAACTGAAACAGCTACAGGTAGTTTAAGCAGCCGCCAAAGGGTTGTTCATAACGTGGATACGAGGAATTTCGAAAAACTTCTCGCCGTAATCTATACG
>JAVVFD010000158.1:0-5979 GCA_032250935.1 bacterium | reverse complement strand
GCTCTGCGGTTAATTATAATTTTTTGCAGGACAAACAGCTTTAAGTATTTAAAAAATGGAGGAATATTTATGTCTATGATACTTTACCACTTTGAATCATGTCCATACTGTGCAAAAGTGAGAAATGCCGTTGGCGAACTTGGCATGGAGCTGGAGATGAGGGATACCAGAAAAAATGATGCCTATAGAGAGGAGCTTCTTGAACTGACCGGGCGAACACAGGTTCCATGCCTGGTTATTGACGGGAAGCCTATGCATGAATCCGATGATATTGTTAGTTATCTGAAAGAAAACTTTGGGTAATTCTGAAGCCAGGGGCATCAGGCGGCTCATAAATGCAACCCGCTATTCTATTTCCGGTTTGAAGGCGGCATGGAAAAATGAAGAGGCCTTCAGGATGGAGGTCACAGCGGCGCTCATAATGCTTCCATGCGCATTCTGGCTCGGCAACACGGCCACGCAAAGGGGACTGCTTGTGGGGACATGTTTTGTTGTCATGATAACCGAACTGCTCAACTCTGCCATAGAGACGGTTGTTGACCGCATAGGGCCTGATCGTCATGAACTGTCTGGCCGAGCTAAAGATATAGCATCTGCTGCGGTTATGCTGAGCCTTATTATGACTCTTATTATATGGGCCTTGGTTATTGTGGAAAGGTTTTGTCCGGCCTGATTGCGGCATGACAGATTAGCTGTTTTTATCTAAATGACAATATCACCTGATTATTTCATATCTCTATTAAAAGATTTTCCACAATTGCCGAATGTATTTAATCCCTGGTGTGATATTGACTCTGATAACGATATTGGCCCGGAGTCTCCAGTTATCAGGCGGGAGCAGCTCAAAGCCTATCTTTCTGAGCGGATAGGAAAGGCAAGGTATGTTCTCATGGGTGAGGCCCTTGGATATCAGGGGGGGCATTTTACCGGAATCGCCATGACCTCAGAGAGGATAATCCTTGGATGCCAGAAGGATAAAGGTCTCTGTCCGGAATATATCTTTAGCTCCATATCTCCGAGGCGAACAAGCAGGCCTGAGATTAAGGTTCATGGCTTTACCGAGCCTACGGCAACTATAGTATGGAGGGCTCTTCTAAAGGAAGGGATTGACCCGAGAGAGTTTGTCATCTGGAACAGTTTTGCCTGGCATCCTTATAATCCTTCAAAAGGGTTTTTAAGTAACCGAAGGCCGCTTGAGGAGGAACTGAATGAAGGGGAGACCGTTTTAAGACAATTCTTATTGCTCTTTCCTGACAGTATTGTCATTGCGGTAGGAAATATTGCCGGGGAAAGACTTAAGGCTCTGGGTATAGATTTTATTAAGGTGAGACATCCTGCAAACGGCGGGGCAGGGAAGTTCAGGCAGCAGCTCGGCGCGGCCCTTGATAAACGATAAACAAAAAACGGTCCGGCAGCCATGAAGTTGTCTTCGGCGTTTTAAGTGTCTTCTGGCTTGACGATGCATTGGCGGTATGTCATGATTTTGATTGCAAGTGCCTAAGAAGGAGACTATATGGATTTAAGTGAAATATATAAAACGGACCACGGCGACCTGTCAGGGATGACCATCCTTTTGCTTGAAAAGGAGGGTGCTGAAGCAGGAAAAATTGAAAATCTGCTCGTAGGTTGTGGCAGAAACTATAATGTAATTCATGCAGCTAATCTCAATGAGGCTATAGAAATTATAAGAAGGGAATATCTGGATGTGGTGATTTTTAATCTCTCTTATGCGGGGCCGGATTCTCTCGCGGCTTTGATTCAACCGGCCCTCGACCTTAAAAAGCCCTATGTTTTAATAGCTGTTGTAGATAGCGGTGATGAAACTTTAGGCAAGGAGGCTGCAAAGAAAGGTGCTGAGGACTATCTGCTTAAGGACGAGCTTGATATAAAGTTGCTTGGAAAGTCTATAAATCAATCCCTTAAATGCCACCATTTAAGGCATAGGAATATCAATTTATCTCTTGTAGATAAAGTGACAGGGCTTCTTAGTCGCAGGGGCTTTGTTATGCTTGCAGAACAGGAAATGAAGGTTGCTCAGAGGTATGGTCGAAAGATGTTTTTGCTCTTCGCTGAGGTAGTTGAGTTGGAGGAAAGACGGGAGAGACTGGGCACCGTTGGCTATGAAGATGTCCTTCGGGAAAGTGCAAATGTCCTACGTCATTCTTTAAGGGGGGCGGATATCCTTACCTCTCTTGAAAAAGGAAGCTTTGCAGGTTTTGTTGTAGGTGACCCCGAGGAGTCCAGATACGCCATCGGCTTAAGGCTGAGAGACAACCTGAAAGAATTAAACTCAAGACATATTATCGGCTTTAAGCTTGAACTTGATATGGAGTTCGTGGTTTTTGATGATACAGCCCCTCAATCCATTGAAGAGATGATGAAAGAGGCTGAAGTGCAGATGGCAAGGAAGAAGAAAAATTAAAAGGCACTTTTGCCAGGTCGGCAAAAAGAGAGCAGCAATAAAAAGGTCGCCGCTGGGGGGTGGTGGGGGAACCAGCGACGACCGTGGTTTCAAAGCCAAAACTTTGTAACCGCAGGAATAGTAGCACCGCTGCCTTTTGAAAGTCAATAGTAATCAGCTATGGAGACCATGTGAGGGGCAGGGCAGCTTTGTTTTAAGGTAGCCCGCTTTTATCAAAACCAGCTCCGAATGCCAGTTTTTCACAGAATTAAAATGAGCTTATATATCTTGATAAACCAAAGAAAGTAAGAAGATTAATGAGGTATTAAATGGTTACACATGACTTGATAATTGTAGGGGCTGGTCTTGCCGGGATGAGAGCGGCCTTAGAGGCTTCGAAAAAAGAAGGCCTTAATGTTGCCGTTATAAGCAAGATTCATCCCGTTAGAAGTCACTCCGGGGCCGCTCAGGGCGGTATTAACGCATCGCTTGGAAATGCAGCTCCCGATTCAGCCGAGAGCCATACCTTTGATACTGTGAAGGGGAGTGACTATCTTGGCGATCAGAAGGCGATAGGAATAATGTGTTCTGAGGCGCCAGGAGATATATATGAGCTTGAAAGAATGGGAGCCAACTTTTCGCGAGATGAAAATGGAAGGATAGCCCAAAGGCCCTTTGGAGGCGCCTCTAATCCCAGGGCCTGTTATGCGGCCGACAGGACTGGCCACGCCATACTTCATCTCCTTTATGAGCAACTAATGAAACGCGGAGTGATGGTATACGAAGAGTGGCATGTCGTTAGTATTGTTGTGGAAAAAGGGGTCGTAAGGGGCATTATCGCCATTAATCTAATAAGCGGTAAACTCCATAGAATGAGGGCCAAGGCTGTTGTGCTTGCTACCGGCGGGTATGGCAGAGTTTTTCATAATTCAACTAATGCCCATGCAAATACGGGTGACGGAATGGCCCTGGCATTTAGGGCCGGCGCTGAACTTATGGATATGGAATTTGTTCAGTTTCATCCAACGACACTGAAGAGCACGGGTATACTCATCTCTGAGGCATCAAGGGGAGAAGGCGGCTATCTCATAAACTCTGAGGGTGAAAGGTTTATGGAAAAATATGCCCCAAATGCTATGGAGCTGGCCAGCCGCGACGTAGTCTCAAGGGCGGAGCAGACCGAGATTGAGGAAGGGAGGGGGATTGATGGGTGTATACACCTCGATATCAGGCATCTGGGGAGAGAAAAAATACTCGAAAAACTTCCACAGATCAGAGATCTCAGCATTACATTTGAAGGGGTAGATCCCATAGATGAGCCTATGCCCATAAGGCCGGGAGCTCACTACTCTATGGGTGGAATCAAGGCCGATGTTGATGGCAGAACCAACATAAAGGGGCTTTTTGCAGCAGGAGAGTGCTCATGCGTCAGCGTTCACGGGGCAAACAGGCTGGGCGGTAATTCTCTTTTAGAGGCCGTTGTTTTTGGCAGAAGAGTCGGCAGTTCGGCCTCCAAATATGCCGAAGATAATGGACTTGAAGACTGGGTTGACAGCGCACTTCCTGATATAGCCTTTGATATAGCAAAGATTCTTGATAGAACGGAAGGTGAGTCATATCCCAAGATACGATCTGAACTGCAGTTGATGATGAACAGTCATGCGGGGGTATATAGAAATAGTGAAAAACTTGAAGTTGCGAAGAAAATCATAGAGGAGCTTAAAGTCAGGTATGAAAATATCTACGTTCAGGATAAAGGGAAGGTGTTTAATACGGACCTCCTTGAAGCTCTTGAGGTGGGTAACCTGCTCGAACTTGCTGCCGTCATCGTGAAAGGGGCTCTGGCCAGGAAGGAGTGTCGTGGCGCCCATTGGCGAATAGATTATCCCGGCAGGAATGATGAAAAATGGATGAAGCATACCGTTGCCAGCAAAACAGATAAAGGGCTAAAGCTTCACTATAGCGATGTATCGTTTACCAAATATGAACCTACTGAAAGAAAATATTGAGGCTTTGTTATGAGAAAAAAAATATTTATTAAAAGGTTCGATCCTGAATCGTCGGAGGATGCTTATACTCAAGGGTTTAATCTCGACATCGCCAAGCATACGACGGTTTTGGAGGCTCTTATAAAAATAAAGGAAGAACAGGACGGAACGCTTACTTTTAGAAGGTCCTGCAGAAGCTCTATTTGCGGATCATGCGCCGTAAGTGTAAACGGCGTGGCCCTTCTGGCATGCAGCACTCAAGTAGGTTCCATTGACTGGGGGGATAATGATCTGCATATAGAACCTCTTGGCAATGTGCCTGTTATAAAGGATCTAGTTGTTAACTTTCATCCCTTTTGGGATGAAATTGAAAAGACGATGCCATGGCTTGAACCAAAAGAGGCAAGCGGCGAGAGAGAAAATGTAGTAAGCGATGAAGAGGCAGGTAAGATAGATGAGTCGTCAAATTGTATTATGTGCGGCTCTTGTTTTGGCGACTGCACAATAAGAGAGACGGACGATAACTTTATGGGACCGGCAGCGCTTGCCAAGGGCTGGCGCTTTGTTGGGGATGTTAGAGATTCCATGAAAGAGGAACGTCTTGAGATGCTGAGCGAAGACTGTAATGCCTGGGATTGTACGAGGTGTAATCTGTGCATAGACAGATGCCCCAAGGGTGTAAGGCCGCTTGACCAGATTGTCAGGATCAGGGAGGAGGCGATAAAGGCGGGAATAACCGATAATAAGGGCGTACGGCATGCCATGGCCTTTAAGGCGGACATAAAGAGCCATGGAAAACTGAACGAGACGACTATGCCCCTTAAGACGGTAGGTGTTTTAAGGTCACTCGGAATGATACCTATGGCGCTCAGGATGCAGATGAAGGGGAAGGTCCCTTTCCCGCTGCTTAAAGATATCGATGGGATCGAAGATGTTGAGAAGATATACAAGATAATGGGGGTAGACGAATGAAATATGCATATTACCCCGGCTGCGCTGCCGAAGCGATTATGAAGGAAGCCGACGAGACTACAAAAATGGTGGCAGATATACTGGGCATCGAACTTGTGGATATGAAAAATGCGACCTGCTGCGGTGCCGGTTGTCTGGACGAGGCCAATAAGGACCTTAGTTATGTTATAAACGCAAGGATCTTTGCTATAGCCGAGGAGATGGGGCTGAACATCCTTACCATATGCAGCACATGTCTTCAGACTATGGCAAAGATAAATAATGACCTGAAGACCGACCCGGAACTTCTCGAAAGAACAAATAAGGTCTTGAGAGAGGTAGGCATGGAGTATAAGGGCGGCGTCGAGATGACCCACCTTCTTTGGGTTCTTGTCAGAGACTTTGGCCTTGAAAAAATAAAGCCTTATGTGAAAAGGCCGCTTCATATGTTGAATATTGCAGGATTTTACGGTTGTCATACGCTTAGACCGGGTGAAATCCTTGGGTTTGAAGATCCCAGAAACCCCAAGTCTCTTGACCAGCTAGTAAAGGCGCTCGGTGGGACGCCAGTTGAATATAGGGGAAAGACGCGCTGCTGCGGGTTTCATACCCTCCTTGTAAATGAAAGGGCTTCCCTTA
>JAVVFD010000157.1:0-5983 GCA_032250935.1 bacterium | reverse complement strand
TTTCTATGGTGGAAAAGTAGCGACAATAGATATCTCTTTGCCGCTACTTTTATATATGGTCTCGGCCTTGCAAATCACCATACCCTGGTAGCATTTATACCTCTCCTGCTAGCCTTCATCTTTGCAGGAAAAAGAAAAAGCCTGAAAGGTATCGGTCAGATTATTTGCCTTTTTATTTTATTTATGCTGGGGTTTAGCGCCTACCTCTACCTGCCACTCAGGGCTATGCAATCCCCTCCTATGAACTGGGGAGACCCTCAAACCTTCAGCCGTTTTTTAGATGTTATATTAAGAAGGCAATTTCCAACGGTAGATACCCCCCTTACTCTTCATACGGTATCCATGCAGATTGCCTATTATTCAAAGGCACTTATAAGAGAATTTACCTTAAGCGCCATACCGCTCGCCATATGGGGCTGTATAAGGACATATAAACTTGGAATGGCGCCATTTCTTTTTATGATTGCTCTCTTTACTGTCCACGGGGTAGGAACGCTATTTTTCCTGAACCCTTCAAATGAATTCAATTACGCCAATGTCAACGTCATGATGCTGCCATCTTATGCAATCTTTGCCATATGGATTGGATGGGGGATAAAGGAGGCAGCAGAAATGCTCTCAACCAGAAGGAGGGGGAAAGGCATCGCATTAGCATTGATTATAATATTCGGCCTTTTTGCAATTTATAATGGTATTGATTCTTTTAAAAAGAATGATGAAAGCAGCAACTATTTCGCCATAGATTACGGCTCTAATATATTCTCAAGTATGGATAATAACGGGATAATCTTTGTTGAATCCGACACGGCCCTCTTCCCTCTCTGGTATCTTCAATTTGTCGAGGGGAAAAGAGCAGATGCTGCGGTAATGGACGTGGACTTCCTCATGCTGCCATGGTTTAAGGGGCAGATAGAGGAAAGATATAAAAGTATTGAAATAAACGTAGAGGACCTGGGCAAGCATGCATCCGGCTCCAGGAAGTCAGTCGGCATGGAAAACATGATCGATGCATTCAAGGTCGACCAGATAGAAAGCATCATGGATGACCTGCCGGATGCCATGCCCGTCTACCTCTCTTATGAATTAGGGCCGGTCTACAGAAACTTTAAGAACAGAAAAAACACCTACCTTATAAATGAAGGGATTATCTACAAGATATCCAAAACATACGAGCGGCCCGATTTCAGCAAGTGGGACGCCTTCGAGCTTAGAAGCCTTATCAAATATCCCCTTAGCCCCGATCCATACACGCTGGCACTCGCTGCTGCATATTCAGGCAGCATGCAAAGAAGGGCTCAGCAATTATTTGCCAAGGGTCAAAAAAAAGAGGCCATGGAGATAATCAAAAAGATTAAAGAGATCAGGGCGGGCATGAAGGCCGCCTTTTAAGAAACCTACTTTACATAATAATAGTCGAGTTCATATTCAAAGCTTGCGACTATACTAAGAACATCACCCAGGTTTTGGGGAATGGCATAAAAGGGGGCGGCTCGCCTTATCGCCTTTATAGCTGCATCGTCCAATATTTCTGCGCCGGAAGACCTCATAACCTTCAATTCTCTCAGACTGCCATCCTTATTTAAAACAAATTTAAGGACAAGGCTGCCCTGAAGCCCCGTCACCTTGGCTGCCTCGGGATATCTCCAGACCATCTGAATTCTGTCTTTCAGCTTGGAAAAATAGGAAAGGTACTTGAAATCAGTGGTGTTTAGAGATACCTCATCCCCTTCTTCGACATCAATTTGAGGCTGACTATCCGGCGCCTGTCTGGCAAGGTCATCGTATGAAGGGATGAGTTCACTGACAGCCGGAAGAGGTCTTTCTTCTTGAGGCTCGTCAACTTCTGTCTCGGTTAAGACATCCGAAGACGGAGCAGGCCCTATCTTTTCCACTAAGCTGGCAGGTTCAGGTTCGGGCTTTGGTTTATCCTTGGTTTCTTCATCGGGCCTTGCCTCATCTAGGGAGGGAAGGATAGTAGCCGACCCCTTGTCCATAGCAGGCGTTGGCGGGAAAACCGGTTGCGGCAGGGCCCTTGGAGCTAGTTCTTTCTCAACAACCTTTGACTTTTCGGCAACCCTCTCCATTTCTTCAGGCTTCTCACCAGCCTCATCAATGGTTTGCTCGAAAAGCTCTACCATTATCTTTTTTGCCTCCGGTATGGCAGGCCTGGCGCTTTCCCTGGATAAAAGAGCGAGAAATAAAAAAAAGCCCAGATGTATTAAAAGAGAGGCCAGAAAGCTTATCCCCAGCCTCTTTCTTTCAGGATGGCATTCCATCATTTGTCTTTGCGCAGCTTGCATCTTTACGGTAAATCTCTATTCAATATGGAGTTTTCTTATTGATCTCTATTCATAATTTTATCTATTTCTGCCTCAAGTTCGTTTTCACCGAAGCCGCCTAGAAATCTCCCGCGAACGATACCGTTTGAATCGATAAAGACCACGCCTGCCCCAAAGGTTATACCGTAAATCCTGGCTACCATATCTCCATCGTCAAAAGCCATGGGCCATTTGAGCCCTTTTTCTTTGACATAATCAACTATATTGGATTTCTTATCCTGTATCCCTATACCGATCACCTGGAGACCCTTATCACGGTATTTGTCATATGCCCCCTGGACCAGGGGAACTTCCGTCTTGCACCTCCATCACCAACTGGCAAAAAAATAAAGAATAAGGGGTTTACCGCTTAATTCGGTAAGCCCTAACTGCCCGCCCTCAATCATATTGAGCGTGAAATCTGGCGCCTTGTTATCGACAAGCGACTGCCCTTTCCCGCAGGAGGACAGGAAGGTCAATAAAATAAATGCTATAAAAAGGGGACTTTTGGATTTCAGCCTAGTCATCTGTATCTGCCTCAAGGGCATAGGTCTTTAATTTTTTATGAAGGTTGCTTCTCTCCAGCCCTATCGCCTCTGCAGTTTTTGTGATATTCCCTTTATTTTCTGACAGTTTTTCAGCAATAAAGGCTCTCTCAAAGGCCTGCTTTGCCTCTTTTAGCGTCTCATACTTTTCATAGCCCGGGGGCCTTACTTCTCCTCCTGAGATATAAGGGGGAAGGTCGGAACACTTTATCAGCTCCGATGGAGTCATAATAACAAGCCTTTCCACCATATTTTTCAGTTCTCTCACGTTGCCCGGCCATGAATAGAACTTCATAGCTTCCTTGGTTTTTTCATCAAATATCTTTACCGTACCACCGGCATTTCTGGCATAAAGATTAGCAAATTTTTCAATGAGGAGAGGGATATCTTCCTTCCTTTCTCTTAAGGGCGGCACCTCAAAGGGAATGACATTTAGTCTGTAGTAAAGATCTTCCCTGAAATTTCCCGCCTTTATCTCCTCCATGAGATCCTTATTCGTGGCGGCAACGACCCTTACATCAACCTTTATGCTTTTATTGCCTCCAACCCTCTCGAATCTTTGCTCCTGAAGTATCCTTAGTATCTTGGCCTGTGTCTTGAGGCTCATGTCCCCTATCTCATCAAGAAACAGTGTGCCTCCGTTGGCAAGATCAAATTTCCCTCTCTTGCTGCTGATCGCTCCGGTAAAGGCGCCTTTTTCATGACCGAAGAGCTCACTCTCTATCAGCTCTTCAGGAATTGCGGCGCAATTCACATCAATGAAGGGAGCCTTGGCCCTTTGGCTCTTTAAATGAATAAGGTTTGCCACCAGCTCCTTGCCCGTGCCGTTTTCTCCCGTTATCAAGACCCAGGCGTTTGAAGGCGCCACCGTGGATATCTGAGCCTTTAAGGCCTTCATGGATACGCTTTCACCGATCATTTCGCACCATCCGCTGAATTTTTCCTTAAGGCGCCTGTTTTCTTCCTCAAGCCTTTGCAGGCTAAGGGCGTTGCTCACGCAAAGAAGGAGCTTATCAAGGGAAAGAGGCTTTTCTATAAAATCGTAGGCGCCAAGTTTGGTTGCCTGTACGGCCGTTTCAATAGTGCCGTGCCCCGACATCATCAGCACCGGCAGGTGCGGCATTTCAGCTTTTATATTTTTAAGTGTCTCCATGCCGTCAGGCCCGGGCATCCATATATCCAGTATAATCAGATCGGGCGTCTCTTCTCTGGCAAGGGACAGACCTTTCAGGCCATCTTCCGCCGTAAGAACCTGATAACCCTCATCCTTCAGCACACCGGAAAGGCTGGTCCTTATACTTTCTTCATCATCTATGATTAATATAATGCTATCCACCACATTCCTCCCATCAACTTGTCAGAGGAAATTCTAGCATAAATCTGGTTCCAGTTGGCGTATTATCTTTAACCCTTATAGAGGCCATGTGGTCTTTCATGATTGTATCCACAATCGCAAGACCAAGCCCAGTGCCTCCTTTTTTCATCGAAAAATACGGCTCAAACAGTTTATTTTTATCCATTATATCTATGCCGGGGCCGTTATCGGCAACATCTATCGATACGATCCTTTCTTCCGGGTCATAGCTGCCCGATATCTCAACGACTCCGCCGTCACTTAATGCCTCGACTGCGTTTTCTAAGAGGTTGATAAAGACCCTCTTCACCTGTTTCTTATCAAGATTTAGATCAGGGATTGCCTGCGTGATGCTTATCTTGAATTCAACATTCTTATGGGCCTCACTATAAAGGAAAACAGCCTCTTTGATTATATCCACAATATTTGCAGATACCGGGTGGGCGGCGGGAAGCCTGGCAAAGCTTGAAAATTCATTTACGAGCGCCTTTAACTCATCAACCTGGTTTATTATGGTAGATGTACATTCCTGAAATATACCGGCCTCGTCATCGACCATATGGCCAAACCTTTTCTGAAGTCTCTGGGTAGATAGCTGAATCGGCGTGAGGGGATTTTTTATCTCATGGGCGATTCTCCTTGCCACCTCCCTCCACGTTGCTGCCCTTTGCCCCTTTATCAGTTCTGTTAAATCATCAAAAAGCAGCAGCATACCGAGGTAGTCATTCTTTTCATCCCTTAGTATTGAGAGGCTAAGCAAAAAAGTAAGATTCTCCCCTTTTATGGTCAAGCCTGTTTCCTCCTCGACCGTGCCTCCCGACTTAAAGGCCTTTTTCACGAGATCTTTTATAATATCTCTGTAATATTTCCCTACGACATTTTTATATTTTTCCCCAAGGATGTCGCTGCCCTTTACGCCAAGCATTTTTTCAGCCGACTTGTTTACAGTAATTATTCTTCCGGTCTTATCTACGGAAATAACTCCGGCCGTTACGCTCCTTAAGATAATTTCAATATATCTATGACGGTTTTCTAGATCCAGGTGTATCTCTTCGAGCCTCTGCTTGCTCCCCTTTATATCTTCGGTCATCTTATTAAAGGAACTAACGAGAGCGCCTATCTCATCTCCGGAATCCAGGTCTATTCTGAAATCGAGGTTACCGTTGGCCACCTCGTTTGTCCCTTCTGCCAGTTCCTGAATAGGAACGGTAATCCCTTTCGCCAGGACCAGGCCGAACCAGATGGCTGCAAATATGATTAAAAGAGTTACCATTAAGAGGGTCATAAGGTAACTCACCTTAACGGGCTGTTTGACAATTTTAAGCTGTTTATACTCCTTGTAGGCCTGACTTATATCAGCCATTTTAGAGACCAGGTTATGAGGTGTATAATATGTCACTACAACCACGCCCACAATATCATCATCCTTCCATGTGGAATAAATAGGGGACACGCCCCTAATCATATCACCCTTGCCTGCACTCTGTATTACAGTAGATTCTTTCCCCGAAAGCCCCTCCTTTATAAGCGATGGTTCGGGGAGAGAAACAATCTCCTCCTCAAGTTCAGGATGAATCGCGAAGGCGAGATTCTTTTGCTGTCTGGAAAAAACCTCAATGCTTGCCAGCCTGTATTCCACCACCTTTGCCTTAAGGTACCACCTTAAACTGTTCAGCCTGCTCTGGTTGACCAGCTTTCGCTCCCTTATCTTCTTGCTTATCTGGACGGCGTGATAGATTGCGTCGGATGATTTACTCGCGTTGTAG